>OMSA01000102.1 GCA_900313645.1 uncultured Methanobrevibacter sp. | reverse complement strand
TCATCCCTTTGGAATTCTCTTATATCTTCAAGTGAAAGTATTCTGCCGATAATATCTATTTCAATACCGTCATCATCATACTCATAAATCTGGCCGATTTGAACAGGGCCCAATTCATTTTTCAATTCTCCTAATTCATCTAGGACTTCCATCGGTAAATTTTGAGGATTTAAGGTTATTTGAGTATTAAAATTAGTGTTCATTGAGTATTGGCTTTGTGTGTATTCGTCAAAACGCACTTCCCCTCCGATAATTTTGACAATGTCTCCTTTATTTAGAGGAATGGATGTGTCATCACCCCAGAGTGTTACTCTGATTTCGCCTGTTGTATCCCTGACATCGAAATTTCTTAATTTTCCTTCACTGTTGTCGGTTTTTCTTGTAAACAGTTTGATATCCTGGAGTCTGGAAACGATACCCATTATTGAAACGTCCTTTTGTTCACTTACATCACCGATTGGTGTGAATTCCTGAACAACTTCCGGAGCTTCATAGTCTCCCTTAATTATTCTTCCGTCCCAGTGGGTCAGGGTAATCTCGTTTTCCCCATCACGATTCATTCTTTCACGGGCTTGGGCTTGAAGTATTTTGACTGTATCTCCATCTTCCAATTCTAAATCTTTGATTAGCTCCACGTTTTTATTCCATAATGTGTAAGAGATTTGTCCTGAATCATCCTTCAATTCAAGGGATGCAACTTTTCCTTCTTTTCCATTCTTTTCATAACTTCTGATGGTAGGAATTCTGACAATTCTTGCAATGATGTTGACCTTGGTATCCGGCTGGATATCTGCAATTTTTGTAATTTCCTCTTCATATGCAGGGAATTTTGAAGGATCTTCCTCAAGATGAACAACAGTGGACCTTTGTCTTAGATTAGCTTCAAGACCTGTATAGCCTTCCTTGATGTCCACGTCCTTAATCTGAATAATGTTTCCTTCTTCTACATTTTTAAGCAATTTAATGTTTGCAGTCCAGAAAACTGCTCTGATTTCGCCGGTGTTGTCCTTCAGCTCAACATTGCAGACCTGACCTTCCTGACCTTTACGGGTTTTGAATGATCTCGGATTTGAAATTGAAATTACTCTTCCTGCGATAGTAACTCCTCTGCTTCCTTTTTCAAGTTTATCGATTGTGTCTACGGCAAATTCAGGTTTTTCTGAAATCACTTCAACTTCCTCATCGATAAGTTCTCCGACAACCATTTCAGCCAGACCACTATCGTTCAAGAACGGATTTGCAGATTCCTGTTGTCTGAATTTTTCCATTCTTTCAAAGAATTCTTCCTGAGAAATTATTTCTCTTACCTTGTCATAATGTTCCTGAATTTCAGGAGTCATTTCAAATGAATTTTTTTCGTATTCTTGTAAATTTTCTTCTTGCATACCAAACCCCTCATAGAAAAGTTAATTATAATTTTATAATGAGACTGTATATAAAGTATTAGAGAGAGCATTTGAAAAGTATTCTCACAACACTATTTTTGAAAAATTCAATATAAATTTTATTTAAGTGCACACAGATGACAATGTTCAAAAGTGCTAATATGCATTAGGATTTCTTTTTAAAGCTGTCTTAATCATAATAGCCAAGTCCAAACCCAAATGCCAGTTTTCTACATACTCAATATCATATTCTATACGTTTTTTAATTGAAGTGTCTCCACGACAGCCATGAATTTGAGCCCATCCGGTAAGTCCTGGTTTTACCTGATGCTTTACCATGTATTTAGGTATGGTTTCCCTAAACTGGTCTACAAAATAAGGCCTTTCAGGTCTCGGACCGACGACACTCATATCCCCTTTCAAAACGTTGAAAAATTGAGGCAATTCATCGATACTAGTTTTTCTGATAAAGTCTCCAACCCTGGTTTTTCTAGGGTCGTCAGGTGTGGTCCATTCAGACTTTTCCTCACTAGGATCCTGCACTTTCATACTGCGGAACTTATACATCTTGAATATTCTGCCATTGTAACCCATTCTTTCCTGCTTAAATATAATCGGACCAGGTGAAGTCAGCTTAATAGCAATAGCGGTAAGAATCATGACCGGTGATGTGATAAGAATAGCTATAAGTGATATGATATAGTCGGATGTGTATTTGAGGAACTTATTGAAGTCATCGTCAAGCGGAACGTAACGGATATTTATGATTGGAATATCCTCAATCATGTCTACTGAAGGCTGCGCAGGGAAATATCTGATGTAATCGGGAATGATTTCCGCCTTGATTCCCACCCTTTCACAGCTTTCCACAAGTTCATTGATTTTATAGTAGTATTTCAAAGGAATGGCCAAGACTACCCTGTCAAAGCGATTTCTTTCTAAAATCCAGTCCAAATCTTCAAAGGAACCTATGACCCTGACGCCTTCAATTGTTTTGCCTACATGTGATGCCCTTCCCAAAAATCCGCTGATGGCAAAACCCAGATACGGATTTTCACGAATCTTGCGGGCAAATGAAAATGCCAGGTCGTTGTCACCGACGACAAGGATATGCTTAAGGTTCTTATGGTTTACCCTCAGATTCTTCAGTATGCTTCTTATAACGAATCTTTCAGTTATACCGAAGAATGTGCCTATAATGGCCAGAAGGAACAGCATTATCCTTGAGAAGTTAGGCTGGTTTATTATAAACAGTATTGAAACCAGCACAAAGAATGCTATGATGTTGACCTTTATGATTTGGGTAGCTTCAGAAAAAATATTTTTATATGTTCTGCGCGGCTTATACAGTCCGAATGCAAAGTAAAGTATCAGATAAACCGGAAGAACGGCGAAAGTTAAAAATAAAAGATAGCTCTGAAAGCCTAAATGGCCCCCAATAGGACCAAATAAAGTAGTTTTAAACCTGAGCCATACAGAACAGATAAGAGACAGAATTACCACTAATATATCGATAAATATTAAAAGTATATTCAGTGCTCTTTGGTTTTCCTTTATCATGATAACTACCTAAAAACTAGTTTCTATTAATATATTAGTCAAGCAGTTATTTAACTTTTCTTTTTAAAGATATTAAGGAAAAGTTTCAAACAGCACAGAACGGCTATTCCCAAATAGACAACCCAGTTGATGAGGAAAAATGACTCGTGGGCGTGGTGCTTTTTATAGTAAATATACATCGCCCTGTAAAATTCATAAATCAGCTTGGACTTCTGTTTTTTGCTGCTTGCTCCCTTAAGGTGGGTTATACATGACTCGCCATAGTATACTATCTTCCATCCGCCCTTCTTGATGCGGTAGCACAGGTCAATGTCCTCCCCGTACATGAAAAATGTTTCATCCAGAAATCCGACCTCGTCAAGGGCCTGCTTTCTCATGAACATGAACGCCCCTGTCAGACAGTCGATTTCGTAAATCTCGTCGTCCGGCAGGTCGGTTAGGTTATAGTCATTGTCCTTGCTTTTGGTTGGAATGTGAAAGAGTCTGAAAAATGAGTTTTTGACGTTGGGAAAAGATCTTTTACATGCCTTGTCAAGCTCCCCGTTTTCAAGAAGAACCCTGCATCCGCATGCTCCGACATCGGCGTTTTTTTCCATATAGCCGTAAATGCTTTCAAGAGTGTCCTTCCACACGATTGTGTCTGAATTCAAAAGAAGCTGATATTTTCCGTCTGCAATCCTTAAAGCCTGATTGTTTCCGGCCGCAAAGCCGTTGTTTTCCTTTGAAGCTATGAATTTTACCTTATCCCCGAAATAGTCCCGCAGTCTTTTCAGGCTGTCGTCGCTGGAGGCGTTGTCTACAACAAAAATCTCCACGCTGAAGGGATAATCATAATCCAAAATGGAATTTATAGTGTTTTTAGTTAGCTCGAAGGTTTGATAATTTACAATAACAACTGAAAGGTCCATAAAACTCACGACTATCTTTTTAAAAATTTGAAAGTGTTAATTATTAATTTGTATTCGATTTTAAAATAGTTTTTTGTATTTTTGCTTTTAAACTTGACTTTGCTGATTTTATCTCTTGTTGAAAGCCCTTCGCGTATTCCTGAAAGATATGTTGAGCCGAATCCCTTTTTTACAAAAAACGCGTATTTGATTGAAAAGCCTAAAAACAGGAAAACGAAGTTTAGAATCTTTAATGGGATTGGCAGGTTCTTATATACAACCCATACGTTGTTTCTAGCAGCCAGGCGAACCTTGAATTCGTTATATCTGCTTCCGCTTGTAGCACTTCCTATATGATAGACTACTGCATCCGGACACAATAGATTCCTGTATCCGTTTATTCTGGATCGTATTGCCAAATCCACATCCTCCATATATGCGAAAAATTCGCTGTCGAATGCTCCGATTTCGCCTAAAAGGGATTTTTTATACATTGCAGCTCCCGCACAGGCAGAAAAGATGTCGCATACCTCGCTGTATTCGTCTGAT
>OMSA01000104.1 GCA_900313645.1 uncultured Methanobrevibacter sp. | reverse complement strand
TGAGGAAACCATGGAAATTATTGAAATGGTATTGGTTGGTAAAATATCAACAGAAATCGTATCAGAATTAATCAAACATGATGGTCAGGCAATAAGTTTGTCCGGAAAAGATTCAAGTTTAATTTTTGCTCATAAAAAAGAAGCACATAAAGTTGATGAGGAAATTATCGACTTAGGTCTTGTCGGAGAAGTCGATTGCATTAACACCGATCTGCTTGACATGTTTTTAGACAACGACTATATTCCAGTAATATCTCCTGTAGGTATTGCAAAAGACGGAACAAGTCTGAACTTAAATGCGGATACAGCAGCGGGTGAGGTTGCAAGTGCAGTCGGTGCTGAAAAACTTATTATTCTAACAGATGTTCCTGGTGTTTTAAGAGACCCGTCAGACCCAACATCATTAATACAAAAAATCAGAATTTCAGAAATCCCTGAATTGATTGAACAGGGCGTTATTTCTGGAGGTATGATTCCAAAAATCGAAACTTGCGTTAAGGCAATTGAAAATGGTGTAAAATCCTGTCATATTATTGACGGACGTAAAAAACACTCATTGCTTTTAGAAATCTTTACAACCGATGGTATCGGAACTATGATTTTTAAATAATCATAGTATCTTTTTTTTAGTTTTTAAACATTTCTCTAAGTTCTCTTCTAAGCAATTTCCATCCGTTTACTCTTGGAAGTTCATCCAAATCATAAATCTGGCGAGGAACCTTATATCTGGATAGGTTTTCACGGGCATAATTGATTAACCCTTCGCTGTCCTTTTCGCTTTCCCATACAACTGCAGCAACAGGGATTTCTCCTCTGTGACAGTCATTAATACTAAAAATAGCTATTTCTTTAACTGCAGGATATTTTATCAGGACCTCTTCAACTTCAGTTGGGTAGATTTTCCATCCGCTCATTACTATCATGTCTTTTTTACGGTCTGTGATGAATAAACGGTTGTCGTCATCAAGATATCCGATGTCTCCTGTCAAGAACCATCCGTCATCCAAAAATGACGCTTTAGTTTTCTCTTCATTTCCCCAGTATCCTTTTGCCACGGCAGGACCTCTAAGAGCGATTTCCCCCTGTTCATATTTTGGAAGAACATTATTGGAATCGGCTTCGTCAACGATTTTAACTTCTGAAAAACAAACAGGATGACCAACACTTTCAAAACGGTCTGCCTCTCTATAGTCTTCAGGCCTGATTACTGTTCCGGTTCCGATAACAATTGTTTCGGATAATCCGTAAGCATTTATAATAGGAATCCTGTAGGTCTGGTGGAAATCTTTCCATATTTTCTTATGAAGCGGACCTCCTCCGGAAATGATTTCTCGAACGGTTTTAAGTTGTTTTTGAGCATTAATTGTAGTTAGGGAATGTATAACTGGAGGCATTCCTGTTAGAACTGTCACTTTTTCATTTTCACATAATTCCAGATATTCATCCAAATTAAACTGTTCGATTAGAATGTAGTATGCAGCAGCCCTTAGTGCCGCTATTGCCCATGACAAACCGACATGAGCCATTGGATAGATGCCCAAAAATACATCATCCTGCTTTAGGGTTAAAACATCACACTCATTGTGGATTGCAGTAAAATAATTTCCATGGGTAAGCATTGCTCCTTTCGGTTTTCCAGTAGTGCCTGAAGTATACTGTAATTGGCACAAGTCATCCCAATCGGTATTTTCAGCAGGAAGCACTTCACAATTCTTATAGCTTGAAATATTGTGTGGAACATATGTGCTGATTTCAATTGATGGTGCTTCATCGTCAGTTATCATTAATGTGGCCTGTGAATCGCTTATGATGTATTCGAGTTCACTGACAGTCATTATTCTGTTTGTCGGAATGGCTATTGCCCCTATTCTCCAGACTGCAAAAAGAGATAACAGATATTCTTCGGAATTCTTTAAATATATGAGAACGCGATCCCCTTTTTTAACACCGGATTCTTTTAAATTCCTTCCAATTTCAGAAACAATTGATAAAAGCTCACCAGAATTATATTTATCTCCTGTTGTAGGATTGTATAAGACGTTTTTGTCTAAACGTTTTGAATTAGCATCTAAAAAAGTAGTAATGTTTAACATTAAATTAACTCCCTGACAATAGCTTTTGTAACATCCATTGTACAAGCATCTCCACCCAAATCAGGAGTTCTTATTTTACAATCGGCTATTACTTTTTCAACGGCATTTTTAATATCGTTTGAAATTTCCCATTCTCCCAGATAATCAAGCATCATTGAAGCTGACAATATCATTGAGCATGGGTTTGCTATATTTTTACCTGCAATGTCCGGTGCTGAACCGTGCACAGGTTCAAACAATCCGTTATGGTCTCCAATGTTTCCGGACGGTGCAAGACCAAGTCCTCCCACAAGACCTGCACTTTCATCGGATAGGATATCTCCGAACAGGTTTGTAGATACGATTACATTGAAGTTCTGAGGTTGTGTTATAAGATACATTGCCATTGCATCCACGTAATAATCTTCAGTGGCAATCTGTGGATAATCATTGGCAATCTTGTAGAAACTTTCTTTGAAAACACCGTCGGTTTTTTTAAGCACATTGCTTTTGTGAACGCAGGTGACCTTGCTTTGCCCTCTTTTTATGCATAGGTTAAATGCCGCTTTTGATATTCTCTCTGACGCTTCACGGGTAATGTGTCTTTCAGCTATCATCTTTTCGCAGTCCCCATATTCGACCTGTGAATACAGGCCTTCGGTATTTTCACGAACGATAACAAAGTCGATATCATCACGGATGCAGTTTACTCCCTTATATGATTTTATCGGCCTGATATTTGCATAAACGTGCAGTGCTTTTCTTAAGTTGATGATTGGACTAGGCTGGCCAGGTGTTGATGTTGATGCTCCAAACAGTACAGCATCACTTTTATTTGCCAGTTTTATAGTTTCTTCAGGTAATGTTGTCCCATTTTTGTTAAAACAGTCAAAACCGGCTTCACCATATTCGAAACTAAATTCTAAATCTAGTTTGTCAAGTAAATATTCGCATGACTGCATTACTTCCTGACCTATTCCGTCTCCACCTATTATTGCAAGATTATACATTCATTTCACTTTGATATTTTTTCGTATATTAATTATTTGACTTTCTATTATATATGCAATTTTGTTTTAACCATATTTTGTTCGTATGTTATCGAAATACTTTTATACTTATAAGATTAATATTATAGTAATTACATAGTAATGAGTAGTTGAAAACACATTATGGGTGAAAATATGGAAAGAAGTATCGATGAGTTAATTGAATTATTGAACGATAAAGATGATTTTGTTGTTGAAGATGCTGTTGGAGAATTAGAACTTAGAGCTGATGAAGCAGTTGATCCATTAATTGATGCTTTATCTCACAGAAAAAAACAAATCAGATTAAATGCAGCTACATTATTAGGTGCAATAAATAATCCAAAAGCAATCCCTGCATTAGTTGCAACCTTAAAAGACAACAATAAATTAGTCAGAAGAGAAGCATCTACTTCACTTTCTCGTATGGGCCAACCTGCTGTTGATCCTTTAATTGAAACTTTAGAAGATGAAGACTGGAGAGTCAGAGGCGCAGCTGCTTGGGCACTTGGTAATATTGGGGATGAAAAAGCTATTCCTGCACTTGAAAAATTACTTGACGATGAAAGTGGTTTTGTAAAACAAGGTGCACAAAGCGCTATCAAATCAATTAATAAATAAGCTTTAAATTAGCTTATTTCTTTTTTTCTTTATAATAATGGATTGTTTCCATCATATTTCATGTTTTTAACTTTTTTTATAAACAACTGCATTGCTAATCATTTCAATTAATATCTGATTAATCGGATTTTTGAATGACAATGGATGTTCCTTTTGCAAATCCCACATAAAAGGCATCACTCTAAAACTGGACATGCATTGGTCAGCTGATCTAAGTGCAAAATAAGCTTTATATTCTCCATCAATAATATTTATCATCAGCCCAACATCTTCTGTTCTCTCATGGCCTGCAATGCCCTCTTCGGCATAAATTTTAAATTTTTTAACGCAATTTGATGTAATCAGCGAATATTCAACCAGATATTCATATTCATCCTCATCAAGGTCATAATCATCATATTCAATTATTTCGTTATATTCCTCATCGCTCACCCTCAGTCTTGCACTGCAATAGCCTAGGGAAATGAAGATTCCGTCATGGTCAAGAGCTTTTGAAATAATGTCGAAGTACAGATTGTCCAGTTTCTGAGATTTGTAAGGGTCGCCCAAAATCTCAGGCACGGTATGTGTAAGCCCTCCGTCTTCGATAACTGTGCAGTAAAAG
>OMSA01000142.1 GCA_900313645.1 uncultured Methanobrevibacter sp. | reverse complement strand
CGACTACGGACTCGTGCAGGATTTAAAGCATTTTCTCTTCTTTTGGCAGAACAGGGAAGGAGGTTTTGCGCTTTCAAAAACAAAAATCATTTCACATCTTGTATTTGTCCTGTTTTTCCTGGTTGGAATAACTGCTCCTTCAAGCAATATTGTTGTAGGCGTACTGGTGGGTCTATTTTTTGAGATTCCGGTATTTTTAGTGGGATACGGTGTTCACAAAATCATCAATCCGAATCCTGAGGGAAAGACTATCGAGCACAAAAAGCCTAAGGAAATCAAAAAGGCAAAAGAGGTCAAAAAGCCTAAAATGCCGAAAATCAGAAAGCCTAAAGAAGCTCCGGCTCCGGTATTCGGCGCATATGCAGATGAGGTCAATGACCTGAAAGATGAGTTTGACGCAAAGGAGAAAAGCACAAGAGATTTAATCGAAAAGAGATTTGCACCTCCTCAGCTTACCTATACCAAGTTCATCACTGTGGTTGACAAGTCATCAAAGCTTTTCAACGAACAGGCTTCAAACGCTTTAACTATGATTGAGCTTGCAACTGACCCTTCACCTAAGCTTGAAAACGAAATCAAATCAAAAATTGACATCCTAAAGACCATAATTGCAAAAATCGATGATTTGAAAAACGAGCTTGTCTTAAACATGGGCGAATCAGACCATGAGGATGTTGAAAGTATCTTCGGCGAGATGAATGATTTGATTGATTCTGTAAAGGACTATGAGCAGTAATACTAATCAAATGCTCTCTTAAAGCATTTATAAGTTGATGTACAATAGGTAATCAGATGTGGCAGTACAGCAATTTTAGTGAAGTTCGAAGTGATGTGAAAGCAAGTTTTCCATTCAAAAATCCGAGACCCGGCCAGCTTGAAACGATATCCGAAATCATCCACGCAATCGATTTGGGATTTAAATACATAGTTCTTGAGGCCGGTACAGGTACAGGCAAATCAGCTATAGCCGCAACTCTATGCTCGCTTTATGACTCATCATATATTCTCACCGTCACAAAGCAGCTTCAGGACCAGTACCTTGAGGATTTCACTGATTTTAAGCTGGTCAAGGGCAGAAAAAACTTCCTCTGCAGACACTACCTAAATCAGAGTTGCGAAGAGGGAAAATGCATTCTTGAAGACTATAGCTGTCAGAAGGAAAAATGCGACTACTACATTCAAAAGAATATGGCATTGAATGCAAAGACAGTCGTTTCAAACTATCACTACATGTTTTTGGAGCTTAACTACGTTGAGGACTTTAAAAAACGAGAGCTTCTAATCTGTGATGAGGCCCATAATCTTGAAGGCACTCTGATGAGCCAGCTCACACTTGAGTTTAGTGTTGAAGATTTGGAAAACTACCTAGATTTTGAGATAAGCGACGTCATACTCTATGAGCTTGAAAACGGGGACTATGACGTGTGGATACAGTTTATTGACGAAATCCGCCAAAGATACATCAGGGAACTTGAAAAGATTAATGATTTAAAAAAGCCCCATCTGGCCGAAAAGGCTTCATTTATAAAGCATGAAATTTCAGACTGCAACCGCTTTGTCGAAAACATCTCATATGACCCGTACAGCTGGGTTTTCAACTACAACAGGGATTATGAAACAATCGAGTTCAAGCCGCTTAAGATTGACAGCTACGCCAAAAACACTCTTTTTCGCTATGGCGATGTGTGCATTTTCATGAGCGCTTCCATACTTGACTATAAATTCTTTTCAAAGTGTCTTGGAATCGATGAAACCGAGATATATGCAATCAGAAAAGCTTCACCATTCAATTTAAAAAACAATCCTATAAAAACATTTGACGGCTTTAACCTCTCACATAAAACCATAAAAAGGGACGCTCCAAAAACCATTGGTGTGATAAAGTCAATATTGGACAGACATAAAAATGAAAAGGGAATAATCCACACGGTAAGCGGAACGTGCAGGGATTATCTAATTGATAATGTTAATAATGAAAGGCTGATTGGCCATGACGTTTCAAACAGAGCAGAACAGCTTGAAAAGTTCAAAAAATCAGATAAACCTTTGGTTCTCATCTCACCTTCCATGAATGAGGGTGTTGATCTTCCGGGAGATTTGTGCAGATTTCAGATAATCTACAAGATTCCATATCCTGACCTTGCAGACAAGCAGATTAGATTAAGGGCAAACGCTGATGAGGACTGGTATGACTATAAAACAGCACTCTCCCTTATCCAGACATACGGCAGGGGAATGCGCTTCAAGGACGACTACTGCATAACATACTGCATTGACTCAAGAATCCCCGAATTTATAGCCTCCAACAGTTTCCTTCCGGGCTGGTTTAAAAATCTTATTGTTTAAATATCATTTAAGACAAATTATCATTGATGACAGGACATAAACACTTGCGAGTAGTAATTGAAGACATTTACTCAAACAACAATGAACTGACTGAAGATTTGACTTTAAGGCTTATTCATGAATTTCGATACTCAAACCTTTACATTCCGGCAAAAAGGGATGAGTTCGGACTTAATTTCATCATCTATGAGGATGAAGGCCTTAAGCTCACACCTCTTTTTACAGACCCGGACGAGTTTCACAAGTTCTTCAGGAACGATGAAGATATAGAGCTTTTGGAAAACTCATTCGAGCTTTACCAGAACGTGCTTAAAACCTCAGACATTCAGGGGTATATCCTAAATCCCGCAACCGAGAAGTACGTCTTTACAAAGGAGTTCATATTAAGCATCCGCCACATCCCGAAAACCAACTTCTATTCGACCAACACCTATTCAACCGATGAGCTCAAAGAGCTTAAAGATTCAAAAAACGAAAGTCTTGAAAGTTTCATTGCCGATAAAAACAATATCGGAGACTATGAGGCCTTATTTGAAGAGCTTTCAAAATCCGTGCTTTTAACAATGATGGTTTCAGACGTTGACCTTAAAGGCTATGC
>OMSA01000108.1 GCA_900313645.1 uncultured Methanobrevibacter sp. | reverse complement strand
AAACATTGCAGCGGTATGCAGTTATCTGGCGATAATGGTGGTTACAACCATTCTTAATTACCATTTCCAGTATGTGCGCGGCTGGAATGCACAGATGTCAGGAATGATTTTGATAATCACTCCGATCATAATGGCCATTATGGCTCCGAATGCAGGAAAACTTTCTGATAAGATACATCCGCAAAAGCTTGCTGCAGTTGGAATAGGAATTGCTGCTGTTGCTCTTGCGATATTGACATTCCTTAAACAGGACACACCACTTTATATGGTCGTTCTTGCCATGGTTCTTCAGGGTAACAGCTTCAGCATCACAGGCAACCATGAGAACAATAGGCCAGACCATGAGTCTCGGACTTCTAACACTGGTATTTGCTTGGGTAATGGGCAGTTTAGAGCTTGCTCCTCAATATGCAGGCATGATTGTACAGGCATCTCAAATAATATGTGCAATATGTACCTTTGCATGTATATTGTCAGTGTTTGCTTCCCTTGTTGGAATCAGATCAAAAGATGAATTCAATACTAAACGTCCTAATTGATTAGTTTTAAACTAATCAATTCTTTTTCTTTTTATATGATGTAAGTTATAATATACTTATGAACAAAAAAGCGATTATAATTATAATTCTACTTTTAATAGTGGCTGTTTTTGCATATGGGATATATTACATAAACGATTATTATCATGCAGATGACAGCGCAAAGTCCTACATTAACGGCAGTGAAAACGTGGATGTAGTAAAAATAGATAACGGTCTTTTTCTAGACGGTCCGGGCAATGATTCAGCTGTTATTTTCTATCCTGGTGCGAAGGTTGAATATACATCATACCTGCCGCTTTTAATGGATGTGTCAAATGACGGTGTTGACTGCTTTTTGGTTGAAATGCCTTTCAACATTGCATTTTTTGGCCAGAATTCAGCAGATGAGATAATCGACAGCTACAATTATTCCGATTACTTTATAGCAGGCCATTCCCTTGGAGGTGTTGTTGCATCACAGTACGTCAATCAGACAAACAAGACTGACGGTTTGATATTGCTTGAATCATATTCAACATCCAATATCGACAAGCCAGTTCTTTCAATTTACGCAAGTAATGATAAATTGCTGAATATGAAAGAATATGAGGATTCAAAACATCTCATTGACACAAATCTCACAGAAATAGTCATTGACGGCGGAAATCATGCGCAGGTCGGCAATTATGGATTCCAGAAAGGTGACGGTAAAGCTACTATAAGTGCCGAAAAACAGCAGGACATGATTAAAAATGAAATATTGACATTCATTAATAGTCTAGTCGTTTAAAAATATTTCTAGAATTTTACCTGCTTCAAGTTCAAGATCGCTTGGAGCAGGACCATAATTATACCTGGCCAGTTGTCCATCAACCGGAACTATTGAACATAACACCAACTGATTTTGTGCACCGTTTTCACATGTGAAGTATTGTATTTTTTTTGTTTTTGAGTTTATTAAAACATAGATGCTTTTAGTAAGCAATTGAGTATTCAGATACTTCCAGTCAATTCTTATGAAAATGATATCATTATATGCAATCTGTTCTATGACATTAAATGATTTTACGGAAAAAGGAATCTCCATATCCTGATTTTCATATATCTCACTCAACAGAAAATAAATGAAATTTGCCTTATCCATTGAAAAGCCCTTTATGAATTTCTCGGTATCACCATAAAATAGTGTTGGCAGAATATCCTGCTGGAATGAATAAAGTATTGCGTAATCAGCGGAATCCGGAGAAGTTGCAATGTTTAAAAAATCATCAGCCAGCTTTTCCTCCAGCTCAACAACAAGAATATCGTCCCATTTTTCAAGTGTTTCATCTATACCGCAGGCAATATCACTGACAACGCCGCCGTATTCGGTTTCAATATCAACATATCCATTATTTGTTTTAAAAAGAGCAACAGTCTGGCCTTTTTCAACTGAATCTCCTATGTCTGCAAAAAAACGAATGATTTCTCCTTTAAAAGGGGATTTGATGTAATAAATATTATCTTTCACAATGTCAATACTTAAATCATCCATGCTATCACATATAATAATTATATTTAGAAATATTTATATTTTTAAAGACAAAATTAGAATTATGGATATTCAGGCTATGGAAATGAAAAAATCAATTGAAAAGATATATAAACGGCTCGATAAGGTTTCGCCGGTTGATTTTGACTGCGGAAAACTGTGTGGAGAAATCTGCTGTGTATTTGATAGTGAAGAATATCCCAATGAGGATTTGGCATTATTTTTAATGCCCGGTGAAGAATTGATGTATGAAGACAGCGATGAATTTGAACTTTATTACATTGATTCCAGAGAGCTTGATTTTCCCCACTCCTGGAAAGGGGACGTATGTCTTGTCAAATGCAGGAATCCTCCAAAATGTGACAGAAGCATAAGGCCAATTCAATGCAGGACATTTCCGCTGGTTCCCCACATATCCAAAAACGGTGAGTTTCATCTTGTTTTGGACGGCAGCGAATTTCCATATAAATGTCCAATCATTGAAGATCACATCCGCTTCAGTGATGATTTTTTAACCGAAACATATTCTGTCTGGAAAAAATTAATCAGCAATCCTCTGGTATATGATTTTGTTGATATGGACTCAAGAAGACGTGAAAACAGAAAAATAGATTTTGAAATTGTAATTTAGTGATATCATGATACGCAGGATTTTAATTATTCTTATAGCATTGTTTGTTTTGATGAATTGCGTTAGTGCTGTTGATTCATCAAACTGGACAAAGGCCAGTGTGGGATATGAAAACTTCAGCATTCCTCCACAATACGAAAACCCTTACAAGCATGACTTCCATCTCTATCAGTGGAATGATGATATTGACGTTTTTACAGTCAGATACGTCAATCCGAGAATCATGAGTCTGTACGGTTATTTCATGGACCATTACAGCATGGTTAAAAAAGTGGATATTGACGGTCGTGATGCGGTTCATTTTTCAACTTTCGACAGATACGATGAAACAAACAACTCAAAATTATGGTTTTCAGCAGGGGAGGAATTTTACTACATTGCCTGGAGGGGCAGTGAAATTACACCTGTCATAAAGGAAGTTGTTAAAAGTGCGTCTGATTCCAAATACACACATGATGAATTCTATCAGATTCTAAATGATGAATACAGAAACTATAATCTCATCAACTCCATTGAATCACAAAGATCAGATTTTCCGACAAGCAGTGACGGACATCATTCATTTGTTTCATTTGGAAGCAACGGCATTAATTTTGGAGTTATGAGCTAATCCAAACTCCAATCAATTTCTTCTTTTTTATTTTCCTTTAAAAATTCATTGGCCAGTTTAAAATGATTGCATCCGAAAAATCCTCTTCTTGCAGAGAAAGGAGAAGGATGTGAAGATATTAAAACAAGATGGTTCGGATTTGTAATCAGTTCCTTTTTCTTTTCGGCCTGTTTTCCCCAGAGCATATATACAATGGGCTGTGTTTGTGTATTTAGAACTTTTATAACATTGTCGGTGAATGTCTGCCATCCGCATTTGCTGTGGGAGTTGGCATTACCATCTTCAACGGTCAGTACGGTATTCAGCAAAAACACTCCCTGCTTTGCCCACGGCTCAAGGCATCCTGAGTCAGGTATGGGATAGCCATATTCGGCAGTAATCTCTTTGAAAATGTTTTTAAGAGATCTGGGAATTGGTCTTCCTTCAGGTGTTGAAAAGGCAAGTCCATGGGCCTGTCCCTTTTCATGATATGGGTCCTGGCCTAAAATAACAACCTTAACATTGCTTAGAGGTGTTAGCCTAAAAGCATTGAAAATCTCATCATAGGGAGGATAAATTGTTTTTGAGCCATATTCCCTGTCAATAAACTCCTTAATTTTTAAAAAGTATTCCTTTTCAAATTCATCCTTTAAATGCAAATCCCAGTCATTACCAATCATATAATCATCATTTTAATTTTCTTCAACAGTTTTGCCGCTCATATGCTCAATTGTCAATTCAAAAACAGCAGTTCTATCTAAAAGTCTGTTTATTTCATTTACAGTATCTTCATGAGAAGGGAAAAACTTATCTCCCAGATGTGTTAATTTATCCCTTTTTTCATCCGCATCATCCAAAAGCCTAATTTTTCCAAAAACTATTACACTTTTAAATGTATATGACCATCCGTCATCATTTAAAACGCCTTCATCCATAACGCAGTATGAGCATTTGGCATTGTTTTTAACAGCATCATGTTTATGGCCGCTTTGAGCTCCATGAAAGTAGATTTTACCGTCAACATATACGTGGCTCATTGGCAAAGCGTAAGGGTAGTCATAATCTCCCAGCAACGCCAAGACTCCTCGGGGTTCTGCGGTCAATATTTCAACACATTCATCATGGGAAAGCTGCTGTTTGTGTCTTCTCATCTTTCGAAACATATATTGAAATATCATTTTCATCACATATTAATATAATCAAAGCAAAAGTGATTACTATGTCCGATTTAACATTTAGAAATGCAGAGGAAAGTGATGT
>OMSA01000147.1 GCA_900313645.1 uncultured Methanobrevibacter sp. | reverse complement strand
TCCAAAACTAGAAAATGGGCCCGACGGGAATTGAACCCGCGACAACAAGGTTAAGAGCCAAGTGCTCTGCCAGACTGAGCTACGGGCCCATGTGAAAAAATTTTTTTACAAAAATTCAATACTAATGTTATGTCATTTACTATATTTAACTATTTTGTTTTTATCATGAATATGTGGGAAAGCCATAATCTAAATCTAGTGTGTGAAATATTGTTTGTGCAGTATTTTTAGGGGAAAAGTAAAACTCACTGAAATCAGACTTGATGATTATCGGATATGATGTTTTTTAATGGATAGTAAAATGAAATCATGGTAACATTTTGAAAGTCCTAAAATAATTTTCATCAGAAGTTTTAAATAATATTAAAATCAAATTAATATTTATCTTTCCTAATGAAAGAGTTATCTTATGAAAGTATATGGGATTAACATGAAAAATGAAAATTTGATAATTTATATCATGATGTTCGGTACATTTGGAGTATTGAGTACTGAAATGGGAGTGGTGGGGATATTGCCTCAAATTGCGCAATATTTTAATGTAGATATCACACAGGCAGGCTTGTTCGTGAGCTTGTTTGCACTGACTATTGCAATATGTGGGATATTCATGCCCCTTGTATTTTCAAAATTTGACAGAAAAAAAAGTTTCATTTTGGTTTTGGGGATTTTTACATTATTTTCAACAATCGGAGCATTTGTAAGTGATTTTAATATTGCATTGATCTGCAGAATAATTCCTGCAATTTTCCATCCGATTTATTGCGGATTGGCATTGACAGTTGCCGCAGAAATAGTGGAACCAGAAAAAGCGCAGGATGCGGTAAGTAAGGTAATTATGGGTGTGTCAGCGGGGATGATTGTAGGAGTTCCGATAACGACATTTGTTGCAACAAACTTCGGATATCAATTTTCAATGCTGTGGTTCAGTCTGGTTACATTCCTGGCATTGATCGCTACAATAATCTTTTTCCCAAGCCTGCCTGGTAAGGAACAATCCTATGGAAATCAAATTAAAGTAGCAACCACAGGAATATTTATAATATCTGTTTTAGGAGTTATATTCTTAAATGGAGGTATGTATACTGCATATTCATACATTTCAGAATTTCTAAATTCATTAACTAACATATTCGGAACTGAATTAAGCATTGTACTGTTTATATACGGGGTAGCATCAATTGTCGGAAACTGGCTGGGAGCCAAATTATTAAATTCTCAAACTAATAAAACTGTTTTATCATTTCCAATAATCTTTTCAATATTGATGGTTGGAGTATTCATATTCGGAGGCGCTAAGATACCAATGATTGTCTTTATGATTTTTTGGGGACTGCTTGCGGGTATTGGTAATGATATTTCCCAATACTGGATGGTTTCAGCAGCACCTGATGCTCCTGAATTTGCAAATGGAATATTCTTAAGTATGGGAAATGTCGGAGTCACTTTAGGAACAACCATCGCCGGAGCAGTAGTTGCTGGAATGGGTGTCCAGTATGTAATGATTGCAGCTGTTGTGGTGATGATTATCGATTTAATACTGTTATCTATCAGAACATACAAATATCCAAGTGAGGCATAAAAATGACGTTACCTGCTCAATTCAAAAAGGAAAATTCACAAAATATATTCATATATCACTATGTCGAAGAAATGATTGCTGATTATACAAAATATGTTAAAGAAACATTGGATGACCCTGACATTACTGTTGCTGAACTGCCGTTTCTAATAAGGATTAGATATAGTGAAGAAACTACGCAAAAGGAATTGGTAGAACTGTTTAGAGTCAGTGAAGGATATACTGCTAAGCTTTTAAGGAAATTTGAAGATAAAGGATATCTGACTCGATGCGAAGATCCGACAAACAGGCGTAAAAAAATTGTCGAATTAACTTCACGGGGAACTGAAAAAACGGATGAGTTAATCAAATTAATTAATGATTGGGAAATGAAAGTAACAAAAAATATGAATGATGAAGAGGTTAAAATGCTAAAAAGTTTATTATTTAAAGTAGTTGAACCATAATGATTTTTTAGCATCACAAAAGATTAATCTGGCGCTCTTCTCAATTCTAAAAATTCCTCTCTCATAATATATAGGTTAGTAAAAATTTCCAAAATAAAATACATTTTTTTTGGTTTGCCAATCCCTGCCCTCTAAATGGCAGGAAAGTTCAATTATAATTCATAATCTTCACAAAACTTTCCAAAGGATAAGGAATGTCCTAAATGACAGTAATATTCAGTATACCCTTCGCTATCAAAATCACCAACAATGCCGCCTCCACTGTCCATAAATTCTTCGTAGCAGTGTCTGCATTTCAAATCACAATAGTTGCCGCCAACTGTTTTATTCTTTTCTATTTTACCATTCATTTCTTTTTCTTTTGTGATTCTAACGTTTTTTTGTTCTTTGTTAGCTTTTTTTAATTCTTTTTTTATGATGTATTTAAGTTCTTCCTCACTTCTTTCTTCCTTTTTATTGATTAGTTTATCTTTTAGATTTTCTTTAATGGAAATTACATATTGTGGGCTAATATTGTTTTTTCTTATTTCTGATTTGATTTCTTCTGATTCGAATATTTTATCAATTGTTTTTAATTTTTTCTTTTTTTCTTTTTTCTCTTCAGCTATTCTTTCTCTCTCTTTTTCTATACTGTCGTTGACTGATTTTAATAAAGTTTTCTTTTGTTTTACATTAGATTTATCTATTTTAGCTCCGCAGTTTATGCAGAAATTATCCTCTTTTCTTATTTTAGCTCCACAGTTGGTGCAGAAATTATCCTCTTTTTCTAATTTTGTTCCACAGTTGGTGCAGAAA
>OMSA01000109.1 GCA_900313645.1 uncultured Methanobrevibacter sp. | reverse complement strand
CTTTGTTGCAGGAAGAAATCTGATTCCGAAACCTGCCGCTGGAATAACTGCTTTCATGGTTTAATGTTGGTGTTCATTTGTTTTAAATTTTTTTGGATTTGCCGGTTTTTTTAAAAACTAATTAAGATATGATATATCCTTAATTAACTATTTAGATATCCGGTTGTATTATTGAGGATTTCTGCTAATGAATTTTGCTTTTTTAATAATGATACATTCTGCATTATCTTTTAATGTAACTCTTTGTGCTTTATGCCTTCCACTTTTATTAATTGTTTTTGGACCATCAATTTTTCTTGCTTCACAAACAATTTTATTCCCTTTTAGAATATCTCCTTCATTAGTTAAAATTTGCAATTGTAAAGCATCAGCAATTTCCAATGCATCAACAACTCCATTCAATTCAGCAAAATCAATTATTCTTTTTCTCTGTTCATCATAGGGCATATCTTTTACATATAATTCCACATGTTCATCATTGCTTGGTAGAGGGCGAGACATAGAGTTATATGATAAAACAGAAGATGTGCAATTTTTACTATTTAAATTATCTTTGTAAGAGTAGAAATTAGCATACATAAAAACACCTATTTGCAATTAATATTTAGTTCTTGAGCATAATAATGTTTTCGTTCAATCCATTTAAAACCTTCATGCTTTGTAATAACAGCAATATCTGTTGGGCCACCAATTATTTGCGGACCTGGAACAAACCTTGAAGTCTTTTTACATATTTCAACTAGAAAATCTGCCAAATCAATTGCATCCTGAATAGGCATCTCAGATGCACCTAATGGAATGGACAAATTATTTTTAACAAGAGTTATTATTTTATCGATGGTTTTTTCATCAAAATTATTATTTTTTAGCAATATTTCCATTTCAGGATCAAATCCAAGAATGAATCGTGATAAAAAATCAATATCTCCAAACCAGGATATTGAAAAGTTATTATCATAAGGTAATTCCCTTTTTGTTATTTTTTCCTCTTTAATTTCAATCATATACATTTCCGGAAAATTTTTGTTATTATCGGAATATCCTGCAATTAGAAAACCAACATTTATGTTTTCATATTTTCCATCAATAAATTCTTTTAAATATTCAATGAATTCTTCTGTTATATCCCTGATTTTTAAGTCAGGTATTCTGTCTAGGTTTTTCCTGAAATCCTTTGTCAGTGTTGATATGGAAACCCCGTTAATGCTTCCATCTCCCCAAGTTAAACAACCAATCGGATGTCCTTTTTTTAAATTAAATAATTTATCTGCATTATAATAGGTATAATGGATTTTTGTTTGTTCATCATCTGTTTCTCCAATTGCTGATGCACTGTCAGTAGCTAATACTAATCCATTATTAATTTTTATTGCAATTGCTACAGTCATTTTAAATTCTCTCAAAATGGTTCATATTTTTATATGGGTTTTAGGTAGTATATAATGCTTGTTGAAGTCATTTAGCAATATTGCTTTGAGTTTGTAAAATTGCTTTTGTTTTGCAATATATCAGATGAATTTCACCAGATGTCAACATCGGTTTTCGCTGATTTGTCGAAGATTTCTTGACCAAATCTTCAAACTCAATAGAAATGTATTCTTTTTAATATTCGCATTGTTGTTAGCAAAGTTAAAATTGCATTATTTTTAAATAATGATTCTGTAAAATATATATTATAGTTTTCACTTTAAAAGGAGGTTAAATAATTGAATGTTTTGAAAGCAACCCAAAGGGATTATGGAATTGACTTGCTAAGGATAATATCCATGCTGATGGTTCCGATGGTTCATGTCATCGGCCAGGGCGGAATACTCACTGCTGCGGTTCCTTTTTCCATGCAATACGAATCCGCATGGATGCTGATGTCATTTCTTTTGGTTGCCGTCAACTGTTTCATTCTCATTACCGGCTATGTGTATTACGGCAAGCAAACCAGATATTACCGTTTGGCAACACTCTGGATTGAAGTTCTCTTCTACTCAATAATCATCATGGTCATAATCTATTTCATGTTTCCCGCCGACTTTAGTTTGGAAAGTGTCTGGAAGGGCATTCTCCCTACATTCTATACAAACGGCCAGTTCAGCCGATACTGGTTCTTTACAGCATATGCGGGAATGTTTCTGATTTCACCATTCATAAATATGGCACTGGAACACTTCGATAAAAAACAGGACCTTGCAGTGTTTTTAAGTCTGTTTGTTGCATTTTCACTGTTGCCTACAGTCTTAAGTCAGGACATGGCATTCAATCTCAATCAGGGATACAGCGTTTTGTGGTTTGTTGTCCTGTATTATACAGGAGGCCTTCTCAACAAATATGAAATATTTAAAAAGCTCAAATCCGGCAAATGGCTTTTAATATATATCGTCTGCTGTCTGATGTCTTGGGCAATAGGATATGCCCTTCAGTCATGGGGTTTTATAGAAACCGGATTTGATATATATGCCTTTAACTGCTATCTCTCTCCATTATACTTTATTGGGGGAATTGCATTGTTCTGCGTCTTTAAAAACATTAACATTACAGGACCGTTTTCAATATCCCTTATCAAGTTCTTCGCTCCGGTCTGTTTCGGTGTCTATCTGATACATGACAACATGTCGGTTGACCATTACTTTTTAAGCGGAAAATTCGCATTTCTGGCGAATATGGATCCGGTTTCCATGGTCCTAGGCATTATCCTTTGCGGTGTGGGAATCTTTGTTGCATGTTCCCTAATCGACTGGATACGGGAACTGCTGTTCAGAAAACTGAAAGTCAAATCCCGACTTGCCTGTCTTGAAGAGAAAATCTATCTGAAATTTGATAACTATCTGGAATAGTTATCTTTTCTTTTTTTCATTGATTTCGACTATAAAATCTTTTCCATAGTCAAAAAATTGTATACGGCACCGACACAGCCTGATGCATTTTTGAATCGGCACCTTTCAACTTCAGGTTCGTTTATCGCTTCTGATGATTTCGCTTTAAAGAACTCGTGCACGCTGTTTCTAATTTCGGCTATCAAAACGTCCTGTGCGGAAATTCCGCCTCCGATGCAGAACTTTTCAACATCCAGAAGTGCCTGTATGGTCACGATTCCAGCCGCAATCCTTCTTGAATAATTCCTGATCGTTTCCCTTGCCGAATCATCCCCTTTTTTATACCTTTCAAAGAGCTCAAAGGAGTCAACATCACCGGCGCCTTTGTATGCGTCGGTTAGGCTTTTGTGGCCTGCGATCTTGCCGAACCTTGTCTTGGTATCGAGATTTGTGAAATCCGTAAGAAGGCTTGAAATCTCCCCTGCAGATTCATTGCTTCCCCTGTAAAGCTTTCCGTTGATAATTATTCCTCCGGCTATTTCAGTTCCAAGTCCGATGAACATGCCGTTTTTTGTGCCTGCGAGGTTTCCTTTCCAGTATTCGGCCAGTGCTGCGCATTTCCCGTCATTTTCAATCCATACTGGTATATTGTATTTCTCCTCCAGCATGGATTTCAATGGAAGATTGTAAATCCATGGGAATGTTGCTATTATGTTGACTATCCCCTTTTCAACATTGATTTTTCCCGGAAATGACAGTGCAATGCCTGAAATCTGATTTATGTGGGGTGAGATTATTTCATCCAATGATTCGAACAGTTTTCCGGGTTCTCTTCTGGTTTTGATTTCATTCATTTTGGTTATCTTGGCATTTCTGTCGGTGACGGCGTATTTGATTGAGGTTCCGCCGACATCTATTGCCAGGTATTTCTCATTCTGCATCAGGATCACTTCTTTTTTTGGATGGATAATAGTTTGTTTTTGAAGTATAAAAATTATCGCAGTTTTTCAAGAGAGGGATACGCTAGTTGTGATTTTTTTAAAAAACTTTGTTGTTAAGCCAAACTAACTTGTGTGTAAAATGTTTTTCATTAATAGAAGTTGATGCGGTTTCATTGAAATGAAAAACTTTAATCGGATTATATCTATTTAAACCCCAATAATTTCTGCCGACACTCATATCAGAGATAGCTTTTCATTTGATGATTTTAGCCTGCCCTGCCTGTTTTTAATCTAGTTGAATTCGGTTTTGTCGGCTGATATTGAGTTTATTCTTGTCTTTGCATTGAAAAAATTAACTGATTTGGGATTTGGACATATCCGAAATTTCAAATCCTCTTACTCTCAATGCTTAAAAAGAAAAGGAGGGGTCAAGTGCCCCTCATGTTTAATCCTCTTTAGGATTCATTTGAATTTGACGGTCTTTGCAATCTCTTTTATCTGGCCCAAATCAGAGCCTATGATTTTAACTATGTGCTCGCCGGGCATCCACAGGAATCCGTCCTGAACCTTGATGACGCAGTACTCGATCACTGTTTCCTCATGGTCATACTTGTTTCCTTTAATCACATCTTCCTTATGGGAGATGTTGTAGCAGTGGAGTCCGTCTTCTGAGTCAAGTTCCACCGCATCATCTTCGCCGGTGAGGTTTGTATAGTTGCCGTCGGCAGGATTTTTGTCGAAATAATATGCAATTCCGTTTTTCTTGTCGATATGGTATTCGGTGACATCGGCGTCGTCCCTGTTCAGGTTCATGTATCTTGAGTCGACGTTGTGGAATACCACGTCCTCTGTGGCTTTAATGTCGGAGTTGTCCGGCACGTCTGCTGTGAAATTTCCGAAGTCATGGGTTATCGTGTTTGCGGCGCTCACAACGCTGAGTGCAAACATCGCAAATACAAATATGTACAATATTCTTTTCATGATTGATACCTCCAATCTGTTTTTTTGATTTCATGAATTTTTTTTGCACTGTCATTTCTTGAAAGTCAACTTCCAGTCTCTGGCAGCGCATTGAAATGGACATTCTTGACTATGTTGAATTTTTATCGGTGAAAATATTTAAATTGGAGCGTAATGTAATTTTTACCTGCTGGCTGTTGCGGATCGATTATTGATGAATTGTGTTCAAATAGAGGATTGTTGCTTATTCAATGCTGCATTGATTGGTAATATGGAATGTTTTATGGAAAAACATACGTTGTCTGTGATTTTTTAAAAAACTTTGTTGTTAAGCCAAACTAACTTGTGTGTAAAATATTTTTCATTTCATCTACATTGCACTGCACAATTCCTTAAAACCAATTAAATGAATCCATCAGATTAAAATAAGATTAATTTTAAGTGAAGTTTTCATGTCAACTATCCGTTTAATCAACTCCACTTTCAAGCATTGTCATATCTTTTGCATCTAGATGTAGCTTTTCATGTAGTCAACAAGGTCATCCCTGAACTCCGTCTCATCCAGTGCAAACTCGATTGATGTTGGAGCCATTCAAGCTGTTTTCTAGTCACAGGTCTTTCCCTCGAATGTGACTCCATATATTGAATCGAGCTTTTGAAGAGCATCGGTAAGCTGGATTTCGCCTCCGACGCCGGGTTCGGTTTCGTCAATTCTTTCGAATATGTCCGGGGTCAGGACGTAGCGGCTCATTATTGCAAGGTTTGAGGGTGCCTTTTCTTTAGGTGGCTTTTTCACAAGTTATGAGATTTTCTAGATGTTTTTTTCTACTTCGCTTCCGCTGATGATTCCATACCTTTCGACCTTTTCTGTTGGAACCTCTTCAAGTGAAATCGCTGAAGCATTGTACTTGTTGTAAACGTCAATT
>OMSA01000111.1 GCA_900313645.1 uncultured Methanobrevibacter sp. | reverse complement strand
CGGCTGGGGACACCCCGCGCACAGCTATCTCAACGGCTGGTCGGCGGAAAAGAGCGAGTGGACGATCACCCGCGCCATCGGCGGCTACAACGGACAGGCTTGCTACTGCATCGAACCCGGCGTGTCCCAGCAGACCGGCGATACCCTCACACAGAAGGACGAGAATTTCTGGGATAACTATCCCGACGATTACAACGACGCCATTTCCCCGTACACCATCAAGCTCTTCATCGGAAGAATCATGCAGTACGGCTACATCGGCAATCTTTCCACAAGCTGGCGTTCCAACAACGCCGGCGCGGACGATCTCTGCAACCTGATTGCCACGCAGATTCTCATCTGGGAAGCGGTCATCGGTGAGCGCGACGACAGCTTCAACAAGCTCAGTACGGGCAGTAAAAATGCCGCACTCGACCGGATTGCCACTCACCCGCTGAAATCAAAGATCATGACGCACTACAACCGCATCGCCGAGAGCGTGCGGACGCATTCCACGATTCCCAGCTTTATGAAGATGTCGGAAGGTTCGGCATCAAGCTATGAAATGTCGTGGAACGGCAGTCAGTATGTGCTGGAGCTGACCGACACGAACAATGTGCTGTCCGGCTGTTCCTTTTCATCGACTGACAGCGGAATGAAATTCATCGTTTCCGGAAGTTATGATAAAAATAAATCATTAACTAATTTGTTAAGTTGATTTTCCATTTGCGAAATATTAAATTCATTGTTTTCTTTTAGGTTATTATGGATATTTTTTGAAAGATTTGATATAGTAATATGCATATAATTATTTACATCATATTTAGGTATTGCAAGATATTTTAATACATCAACTCCTCTGTTCGTAGAAATTGCATATGAATCAATTACATTAACTATATCTTTCGAATTTAAGATACCACATATATAATAAGCTTCATCAATATTATCAAGTGGTAGCATCAAGATTTTGGAATCTACTACGATTGGTTTATCATTTGAAAATAAATCCTTATCTGCATTGGGAATAGAATCATAATATGATCCAATAACTACCGCAGACATACTGCTTGTTTGTTCTTTCCATAAAACCTTAAATGGTGCAAAAGTGTATTCACCAACATTATCTAAGCGATAATATGGTTGTGTGTTGGCATTAAAAAATTTTCCATTTTGTTTACGGCTAGCCAATAGTTCATCATGAAAATAATATAGCCAGTCGTTTGTGTAAGGTGCTATACGTTTTAATTCCGAAACGGGGACACCATATTTATTCTGAACTGTATGAGGAACAATCATAAATTCATTAGATTTCACTCTCCATTTTTCAATGTTCCTTCCTCCTAACATTGGAAAGATAAAATCTTCCTCTACTTTTCCTTGGTGTACTCCTTTTTTTAAAAAATCACGTCTGCGTTGCCTTTCAATGCAATTTTCAATTAAAAGCAATCCGTCTTTGCATCTAATTGGCTTCTTTATCAAATATACACCTTTTGCACCTGCTGGTTCTATTCCCTTTCGCCCATAATAAAATCTTGGCTTATTTGGGTCGAGGACTTTATTTGCAAATTCCATATTACTCATTGTTAACCATGAGGATTGCAAGTTATTACCATCTACGGGCTGCGCAGATAACAGTGAAAAGTCTAATTGTTTTTTTACATCGCCCCATTTTGCATGCGAGTCAAACGCAGTTTTTTTGCCTTTTTGCTTCCATATCCTGTAATTGTTCATTGGGTAAATCGTGATAGAGCCTTTTTTTATTTTAATCGCAATTGTAGGTATTGTGAACAATTTAACAGCTGAAAAATCGTCAACAGCTTCAATTGCAAATGGAATATTTTGATTGAATCTTGTTATCGAAAACTTTCTAAATCCTTCTCCACCTTTAGTTGACTTTAAAAATGATGCTGGAAGCAAGAATACCATATTTCCACCGTTTTTTAAATATTTATCAATTGCAACATAAGTCACAGCCATTCCGAAATCATCATGTGTCGTTTTCTTTTCATAAGCGTTTTTTTCAAATATTCCATAGCTTTTCCATATTTCTAAAGTACCCTCTCTATAACTTTTACTCATTGATTTCCATGCAATCCAAGGGGGATTACCAACCACATAGTCAAACTTGTCTCCGATAAGAATAGGAGCAAAACTGTTCCTTAAAATAATTGGCCAAAATGAATCATCTCCAGCTCTATGCAATGTATATAGTTTGTCAAATAATTTTGATACAATTTCTTTAAATTCTGAATTTATAAGGGTTCCTTCTGCTTTGTGCCAAAAATCATCAAAACAACATTTATCGTCAATATTTTGACTTAATAATTTCAAAAAACGGCTTGCTTTTTCATATTCAAAAAATTTTGGTATTTCAAATTTCCCAACAGAAGTATCAATTGATAGTGTTAGACCGTTCTCCTCCGTATAAATTATAGGAGATAAAACGGAATCTGCGACATAAATAGGAATTTCTATGGGGTCGGCAAAATTTGTAAATACATCATCTTCACAAAAAGAAAAAAGAGCAAGAATATAATTGGCCTTTGCGGAAACTACAGAAATTGGATTAATATCAAATCCTATGATATTGTGTACAATAAGTTCGATATCTTCTTTAGTTAATCGTTTGCCTTTTTTGTATTTTATTCTTTTTATAGCATGAGTTAAAAAAGATCCCGAACCAGCAGTAGGGTCAACTAATGTTTTTTCGATACTGCCATCATATCCTAACAGATCAAGCGAATGCTCAACAATCCAATCAGGTGAAAAATATTCTCCCATTAAATGTCTCATTTCAGGTGGAATGAGTTCCATGTATACTTCCTGTAAAATATCTTGAACTTCTTCAGGTTTTAAAATAAAAGTGCTTAGATCAAAGTTATTAACAATTTTTAAAATATCATTTACCACAGTTGTGTCAAAATGGCTGTCTGAAACAGTATAAGTAAACCATTCGAGAAAATGAGATTCAAAAAAGTTGCTTACGATTGTTTTATATTTATTAAGTTCTCCATCAAACAATCTATCAATATCCGGCTTTGATAAATAGTCTTTTTCACCTAAAACAAAAGTTGGACTTACAATTTGTGCCAAAAAAGAATGAATCAATAGTTTTAAGAACATATTAAAAAATGTTTGAAGGGAAAATAAAAATATTTTGCTGTTAATTTCTACAGATTTATCATATCCGTATAACTCTTTTATTTTAGGTGAAATCTCTGTGAATGTTGTTGCTTGAGCATCATCTCCGTACATAATTCCAAAGACCCTATTCCATTCATTAAATAACGTTCGTACTCTTGTACTTCCTTTTAAGTTGTTAATATTAAAAAAAAGTTCGTCATAAATTAGTTTAATGTTTTTTCTGACTGTCGAGTTTTTGGGACTGATTACTTCGATTAAATTCTTTTTATTGAGTGCGAGTTTATCTTGTTGATTTAACAGAAAAAACAGTCTTTTTAACCCTGAAGAAAATGGTTCTATCTCATAATAAAAATCTAAAAAAACTTCTGTTTCAATCTTGGTTTTAATTTTACTGGTATTTAATTTTTTCGATACAGGTGTCGGAATAAAACGTGCAAAAATAAAAGATTCCCCATCAAAGCCTACACCAATACTATGTAAAATTTTACGGGTTATTATTTCTTGAGAATCATAGCTATTAACATTTGCATTTGCAATAACGTAGTCATATAATCCGTGATCCCGATTGCTTCGACCATACAGTGCTTCATCAATTCCTGTTCGAGTACAAAAATAGCGCTCTTTTTTTAGCTCAAAAGAGATATTCTGAAACGTAGCATCCGTTCTTCCTCCGGCTAATAATCTTTCTTCACTCTTATAATGACTTAACATTTCTGGATTTAATTCCTCTAAAATCGGCTTAATTATTTCTGAATGGAAATGAATTTTGATGTCATCTTCATTTCTAAAAATATTCTTTTTAAAATTTTGTTCCAATTCATTGAGATTCATTTATATAACCCCCTTTATTTATATCATATTGTATCATTTATTAATTCAATGGTCAATATGTTTTTTTAATTAAGGAAAAAATGAGAGTTAATCAACTTGATCAATTGATCAGATTACTTCAATTCAACACTTTGCGTTACTCTCCGTGTGGACACGGAGATTCATCTCAGCTTTCTGAATTTCCTCGGAATGCTGGCGTTCGGCTACTGCGTTGTTTCGATACACGTCGCCGAAGTCGATT
>OMSA01000113.1 GCA_900313645.1 uncultured Methanobrevibacter sp. | reverse complement strand
GTGATTACTTCATCAAAAATAAGCACAATTCCGTTTTCTTCAGTGATTTTTCTAATGAACTCCAAAAATCCAGGTTTTGGTTCGATACAACCGACATTACCCATGACTATTTCCATAATAATACAGGCAATGTTTTCACCTTCTTTTTCAATCAATTCTGTTAAGGCTTCTTCATCATTGAACGGAACTGATAAAGTATTTTTAGTGGTGTCTTTCGGAATTCCTGGAGAGTCAGGAAGTGTTGCAGCACCGGAACCGCCTTTAACAAGAACATAATCGTGTGCCCCGTGATATGCGCCTTCAAATTTGACTATCTTATCTCTGCCTGTGAAACCTCTTGCAAGTCTGATTGCACTCATTGTAGCTTCGGTTCCACTATTACAGAACCTTACCATTTCAGCAGACGGAATTCTGTCAATTACTTCCTTTGCCAGGATTATTTCATTTTCAGTAGGGGTACCGTAAGCTGTACCCATAGTCAGCTGATTGGAAACTTCCCTCACGACTTTGGGATTGGCGTGACCCAATATCAAAGGTCCGTAAGCAAGACAGTGGTCAATATAAGTTTTTCCATCGGCATCGGTAAGTTTGGATCCTCCAGCACTTTTTACAAAAAACGGATAAGGTTTAAAAGCCCTTACAGGAGAGTTAACCCCGCCGGGGAAATATTTTTTAGATTCATTGAACAATTCTTCTGAATACATGTTATCACTCTATAAATGTTGTATTAATGAATTTACACAAGCAACAGCAATAGGTGTTCCGCCCTTAGGCCCCTCAACAATAACATTTGGAATATTTGAGTTGTGAAGTGCCTCTTTTGAATCGGCAGCGCCTACAAAACCAACAGGAACTCCTACAATAGCTTTAAGATTCATTTCACCTTTTTGATATAAATCCATTGCTTCAAAAACAGCAGTTGGAGCATTACCTGAAACGACGATTCCTTCAAAATCGTTTTGTGCGGCATATCTCATTGCCGCAGCCGCTCTTGTGATTTGATTCTCTTTTGCAATTTTAACTACTTCATCGTTTTTAATGTAACACTCAACTTCCCCTTCATACCTTGTAATACCATATTTAACCATGTTGATGTCGGTTAAAATAGTTTCATTATTTTTAAGGGAAGCCATAGCTGCATCTACAAAATCAGGACTAATTTTTACTAATTTTGCATATTCAGGATCAGCAGTTGAGTGAACAATCCTTTCAACGATGTCTCTTTCAATCGGTTGTAAATCTTTGACATCATCTCCAATAAGGCCGCGGATAATTTCTCTACTTTTGTTTGCAATATCCAAACCTTGTTTAGTTGATGCACCCATGAACATTTTGTCTGTCATAATGTTAGTTATATATTAAATATATGTTAAATATTTTGTTAAAAACTATTTTTTACCGGCTGACAGACCTGCAAGAAAACCGGTTGAAAATGCTATTTTTAAATTGTAACCGCCGGTAGGGCCATGAACGTCCAAAACCTCGCCTGCAAAATATAAATTAGGAATTAACTTGGATTCCATGGTTTTTGAATTAACGTATTTCAAATCCACTCCGCCAATGGTCACCTTAGAGAGCTTATCATTAAATCCTGTGATTTCAAAAGTGAATCTCTTTAAATTTTCAATCAGTCTGTTTTTGCTTTTCTTATCGATTCTTGACAGTTGGGTTTCGCCTTCAATATTGCATTCGCCTAAAAAGAATTCGATGAAACTGTTTGTCAAAAAGTATTTCAAGTAATTTTTAATCATTGTCTTTCCGTTTCGCTGAAAATCCTTAGTGAATTTGTCAGAAAGCTCATCGCGAGAGATTTCCGGGACAAGATCAATAGCTATTTCAATGTCTATTTCAGGATTATTTTCTAATAAGTTATAACTTATAACTTCTGAGATTTCATTACTCATGTTTATGATTCCAGGTCCAGTAAGACCGACATGTGAAAACAGCACATTACCTCTGACTTTGCTTTTCTTATAACTTATAACAACATCAGGTAGCGTAACTCCTGCAATATCAGACAAATCCTTTTTGGTGATTAACGGAACAAGCCCGTATTTGATGTCTGTTATTGGCTGTGAGGTTAAAAAATAATTGTCAGGACTGCATCCGGTTTGCGGGTATGTTATACCGCCTGTGGCGATGATGATTTTGTCCGCCTTTATCTTATCATTTATAACAAAATCGTCACTGATGCTTTTCACTTCAAAGTTATAACTTATACTGACATTATCCATCATAGAGATTAAGCCTTCCAGGACGTCACTTGACTTTCCGCTTTTTGGAAAAACACGATTGCCGTCTTCAGCGATAAAGTCAAAATCAAACAGTGAAAGCAAATCTTCATTTGTAAAAGAGTAAAATGAGTGTTTTAAAAAGTTTTTATTGTTAAAAAAAGTTAATAGCTGTTTTATTGGCTTATCATTAGTAATATTGCATCTTCCGCCACCGGTCAGAAGTAACTTACGGCCAAGTGAAGGATTTTTTTCAAGCAATATTACTCGAGAAGTCCCGCCGGCCGCAATAGCTGCCATCATTCCTGCAGGACCTCCGCCAATAATAGCTATATCATATTTTTCCATATTTATCTATGGAGTTAATCTGTGTCTGTCTCTTGGGAAGAGTACACATTCACGGATGTTTTCAGAACCGGTAAGTACCATAGTCAATCTGTCAGCACCTACACCCCAACCTGCGTGTGGAGGCATACCGTATTCGAACGCTTTCAAGTAACTTCCAAATCCGGCAGGGTTCAATCCTCTTTCTTCGATTTGTTTTACCAAGAGATCGTATTGGTGTACACGGGTAGCACCGGAAGATAACTCCAAGTTGTTGTACATTAAATCGAATGCGTGTGAGTACTGTTCTTCACCATCAACAGGCATTACATAGAACGGTTTGATTTCGGAAGGCCATCTGGTTAAGAAGTAGAATCCTCCCATGGTGTCACCTAAAGCCTTTTCAGCTTCACGGGACAAGTCTTCACCCCATTCCATAGCGACGTCTTTTGAATTTACGATGTCAACGGCTTCATCATAAGTGACGACCGGGAAATCTCCGCTAGGAACTTCAATTTCGTGGCCTAAAATTTCTAATTCGTTGGCACAGTTTTCATTAACGTCTTTTAAAACATTGATAATCATGTCGTTTAAGATTTTCATAACATCTTCATCATCAGCAAATGAAGCTTCCGCATCGATGGAAACAGCTTCGTTCAAGTGTCTTAAAGTATCGTGCTCTTCTGCTCTGAAAATCTGACCGATTTCAAATACTTTGTCCATTCCGGAAGCCATCATCATCTGTTTGTATAACTGTGGAGATTGACCGAGGAATGCTTCTTTTTCAAAGTAAGTAATCGGGAATAATTCTGTTCCTCCTTCTGTAGCTGATGCTACAAGTTTTGGAGTATTGATTTCATAAAATCCGTTATCATAGAAGAAATCACGGATGGTATGGAACATTTGTCCTTTGATTTTGAAAATTGCTGAAACATTTTCTTTTCTGATATCCAAGAATCTTGAATCTAGTCTTGTGTCTATTCCAGCTTTAACTTTTTCTGTTGGATCCATTGGTAAAGGCTGGTTAGCTAAGTTTAAAATTCTGATTTCTTTAGGAATGATTTCAACACCGTTAGGTGCTTTTCCAGCTTCCTGCACTAAACCTTTGATTGCAACAACGGATTCTTTTCTGAATTCTCTTAATTCTTCCATTATATTTTCGTCTACTTTTTTGCTTGGAGCTGTGATTTGAACTCTGCCAGTGACATCACGGATGATGACAAACATGATACCACCGAAATCACGGATTTCGTGCACCCAACCCATGACTGTAATATCGTTTCCTGCTATTTCAGGAGTGCATTCACTAGCATAGTTTGTTCTTCTCCAATCTTTTAATAAACCTTGCAAATTATTCACCTCGAGGTTTGTAAAAATAATTTAATTAATTAATTAACTTTAAAAATAAGGGTTTTCTAAGTTTATAGACAAAACTAATAAACTATTAGATTAAACAAGTGTTTATACCTAATTTTCTTCTTTTTTAAAGAATTTAAGAATATGATTAACTCATATTCATGAATATACCTTAGATTAGCATAATATATAAAGTTTACTAAAGGAATAAAAAGCGATTATTTTGA
>OMSA01000125.1 GCA_900313645.1 uncultured Methanobrevibacter sp. | reverse complement strand
GATTCATCATACCACCAAATTATCTTTCATATAACTATTTGAAATTCAAGCATATATCTTTTTCCGAAATATTTATATACTAACTTTAACATATACCCCCACAGGTATAGGATGTGATACTATGAAAGAATGTATGGATAGTGAAAATCTACACAGAAGACTCAAAAAGATCATCGGCCAGATCAATGCCATTGACCGAATGATTGATGAGGACATTCCATGTGAACAAATATTAATGCAGGTTAATGCATCAAAATCAGCATTGCATAAGGTTGGACACATTATTGTTGAAGGACATCTTGAACATTGCGTAAAGCAGGCCATTAAAGAGGAAGATGCAGATGAAGCAATAAGTGACATTTCAACAATTATGGAATACTACTCCAGACTTTAATTTTTTTTAAAGTGACCTTATACCCTATGGGGTATACCTATACAATAGGGGTCGATTAAAATGAAGTTTACAAAAGAAGAAAAAATAGACATTGCACTCATTGCAATTTCAGCAATAAGTTTAATCACAAGTTTTATTCTGTCTATAGAATATGTATCCTGGATATCAGTAATCCTATGCGGATTGCCGATTTTCAAGGAATGTGGCGAAGGATTGATTAAAGAATTTGACATTAAAGCAGACTTGCTGGTTTCACTTGCAATTATCGCATCACTCATGATTGGAGAAGTATTTGCGGCAGGTGAAATCGCAACAATCATGGCAATCGGAGGATTTCTAGAAGAATATATCGTATCAAAGACACAGGGAAGAATAGAGGGACTCGTAAAAATGACTCCTCAAGTAGCTACAAGAATTGAAAATGGAATTGAGGAAAGGATAGCTGTTGAAAAAGTGCAAATTGGAGACATGCTAAAAGTATTGCCCGGAGAAAGCATCCCGACTGACGGAGTTATCGTTAAAGGTGAAACCTCCATCAACCAATCCACATTAACCGGCGAATCCCTGCCTGTTGATAAGAAAGAAAATGATAAGGTGTTCAGTGGAACAACCAATCTTTACGGATCATTTACAATGAAAACAACAAAAATCAGCCAAGAAAGCTCATTTCAAAAATTAATAAAATTGGTTGAATCCTCTGAACCTGAAAACTCAAGAATCGTTAGAGCTGCAGACAAATGGGCAACCATGATTGTTGTGATAGCATTTACATTAGCCATATTGACATATCTGGCCACATTCGAAATAAGCAGGTCCGTTACAATCCTAGTCGTATTCTGCCCATGTGCACTGGTTCTGGCGACACCCACAGCAATAATGGCTGCCATCGGAAATCTGACCAAGTATGGAATTCTTGTAAAGGATGGGGAATCCCTGGAAGAACTGGCGAAAGTTGACGAACTGGTATTCGATAAGACAGGAACACTGACAAAGGGCACACCCGAAGTCGTTAGGATAATATCCGACAATCCGAAGGAAATGATGCATCTGCTTGCATCACTTGAATCAAAATCAGAACATCCCCTGGCAAAATCAATCGTCAAATATTGCAATAATAATGAAATAGCAGATGTTAGCGACTTTAAGATGCACATCGGCAAAGGTATCAGCGGAATTATAAATGGCTCAAAAGTACTAGCCGGAAATAAAAAGCTCCTAAAATCAGAAAACATTGATTTGAAATCAGATAGGGAACCTCAAAATGGAGAAATTCAAATATTTGTTGCAAAGGACGGTGAAATACTTGGAAGCATAGAACTTGCAGATACGGTGCGCAAAAATTCAAAAAGAACAATAACCCAATTAAAAGGATTGAAAGTCAAAACAACATTGCTTACGGGAGACAATGAAAAAACAGCACAGCATATCTCAAAGCAGGTTAAAGTCAGAAACGTAATATCCAACTGTCTGCCAGAAGACAAATTAGAATATATCAAAAGAGAACAGACTCTCAAACACAGGGTGGCAATGATTGGAGACGGCATAAATGATGCCCCTTCCCTCAAAAAGGCAAATGTAGGAATAGTCATGGGAGATATCGGAAGTGACGTCAGCATTGAGGCCGCAGATATAACACTGGTCAATGACAATATTGAAGACATTCCCCATCTAATCGGAATAGCCAGAAAAACAATAAGAATCATCAATATAGGAATAGGATTTGCATTGGCCCTGAATATCACTGCAATGGCATTGGCAATTTTAGGAATCCTAAATCCAATTGAAGGAGCACTGATTCACAATATAGGGTCCGTTATCGTAATCATATACTCATCAACACTTGTCAGATACAAGCTTTCAAGAAGAGACTGCAGACAGCCTGGAAAGTTAGGCATGACTAAACATTTAAATAAATCAAAAGTATAATATTAACTATCGACAATTAGGTGATTTATCATGGCTGAAAAAGAAATTAAAGTAGTGGGCATGCACTGCCCATCATGTGTAAACGCTGTAGAATTATGCTTAAAAGACGTTGACGGAATCGAAGATGCAAAAGCAGATTTAGATTCAGGAATTACAACAATTACAATGTCTGACGACGTAAGTGATGCAGACATTAACGAAGCCGTTGAAGAAGCGGGCTTTAAAGTAGAATAATCATTCTACTTAAATTCTTTTTTTAATATATTCAATATTTTTTCATTGTTTTCGCCAATCAAAAGATTGTGTCTTACATCATCAAAGACGATTAATCTGGAATTTCTGATTTTTGCCTGAAGCTCTTTTTGTGATTTCAATGAGGTTATTTCATCGTATTTTCCTGCAAGAATCAATGTCGGAACATCAATATTGGACAATTCATCTCCAATGTCAAAATTCAGGCGGGCATCAATTGCCTTGATATATGCCAGAACATTTGCAGATCTTGAAGCCATATCCTTTAACATTTCAATTTCCACTTTATTGTCTTCAATAAAATCAGGACAGACTACCATGGGCAAAATCAAATCATAAAATTCATTGAAACTGATTTTTAAAGCATCTTTCCACTGATTTAAAATAATCTCAGAGTGCTCATCTGCTTATAGAAGCATGCCATCAACCAATGAGGATACAATGTCGGGATATCTGACCGCAAAGTCAAGTGCAACGGCACCGCCCATTGAAAAACCTACCAGATTGATTTTATCAATATTTAAGTCATCTAAAAGACCATGCAAGTCTTCGACATATGTTTCAATGGATATCTCATCATCACCCAATTCCGTTTTGCCATGCCCTCTCAAATCAAATCTCACCACACGATAATCATGCCTGAGATTGCTTGCTAAAAATTCCCAGTATGTCAAATTGTCCGAAAGCCCATGGACGAAAACTATGGTTTCTCCGCTGCCTTCAACAGTGTAATGTAAATCAACCTTATTCAAAATAGCACCCCTACTTAATTTAATTTACAATTTTTAAACAATTAAGTAAGACTTTTATAATTTTATGAATATACATATTAACATGAATTTTAGTAGAAGTTTAATTTTGGTTGCACTTTTAGCGATAGCGGCACTGTTGGTTGCAAACCCTGGATTTGCAGGTAACGACACCTCTTTAGAGCAGCACGATTTTGATTCATATTTCAAGATGGATGTTCCAAAGGGAATCTCATTTGAAAAGACAAACAAC
>OMSA01000116.1 GCA_900313645.1 uncultured Methanobrevibacter sp. | reverse complement strand
GATGTGATAAATATGAATTTACGTGAAATTATAATGGACGCTATCAAATATCCTGTTAGCGATACTCGAAAATTTTTAATATTCTGTGCTTTAATTATTCTAATGAGCTTATCATCAGTTCTTCCATCATACGGCATTAAAGATGGAACTTTTGCGATTATATTAAGTCTTGTGACTTTAATCGTTTCATTTATAGTTTTAGGATACTCAGTTGAGGTAATTAAAGGCGGAACTGAAGGTGAAGGTACACTCCCTGATTATGATTTTGTAAAACAGTTTGTCATGGGTATTAAGGCATTTATTCTGGAGATAATCTATTTCATAATACCTGCAGTCATTGTCATAATTGTTGCATCAGCAACAGGGCTGTTTTCCTCATTCACTAAAATCATATATGCCAGCGTCGACGCTATGGCCAATAATGCAAGCAATTTGACCATGATAATGGCGGCAATTCCTCAATCAACAATGAATACATTCACAAATGCGCTGACAGTTACTTTAATTGTTGCAATCATCCTATTTATCATATTTTCATTGATGTCATTTACAGGACTGGTCAGATTTGCAAAAACCGGAAGAGGAACAGAAGGTCTGAGATTCAGGGAAATATTTAAGGACATGTCAAAAATAGGCTTTGTAAAAATTATTGTTGCACTGATTGTAATCTATATAATTGCACTGGCTTTGTCATTTGTCATCGGACTGATCGGACTGATTCCGTATATTGGTGTTTTCATAGGCATTTTTGTCGGAGTGCCTTTTATAATTCTTTTTGTATACAGAGCTATCGGTTTGTTGTATGCTGATGCATAATATTAAAAAACAGCAATATAATCATTTACAGGACAGGAATGTCCTGTTTCTTTTTTTTATTTTAATTTATTTTTTCTCCGCATTTTATCTACACTGATTTTATCTAATGTTTAATTATTTTTACTCATTGGTTTGAATTTTTAATAGGTTTAAATATTCATTTAAACAAATATATGACATATTCTAAAGGGTGAGAGAATGGTTAATAATAAATTTTTATTATTTTTATTGTTCATTTTTATATTATCCGTTTCAGCAGTAAGTGCAGATGAAAATATTACGCATGACGTTAACGCTCATGATGGCTATGCTGTGCAGGAAAGTCAGGATATTGGCAATTTCACAACTTTAAACGATGAAATCAGCAATCTTGCAGCTGGTGATTACTACAAATTAAAAAAAGATTATACCTACAATCCCGATGATTCCGATTTTATAAATGGAGTAAAAATTACTGAAGACAACGTTGTAATTGATGGAGACGGACATACAATAGATGGAGCCGGAATGGCCAGAATATTTGATATCGTATCAAACAATGTCACTTTGAAAAACATTAATTTTGTAAACGGTCATTCAAGTGAAAACGGTGGAGCAATATATGCAAAAAGCAGTTTTAATATCCTGAATTCAACATTCACAAATAACACTGCCGTCAGTTCAGGCGGTGCAGTATTTGTCGAATCTGCATTTTTGGATTCTAAAATCGATTCCACATTTATAAACAACAGTGCAAACAGTGGTGGAGCAATATACTTTAAAGGTACAACCGTTAATTTGACAGTTAACGGGTATTTTGAAAACAATTTAGCTCAAAAATCAGGTGGTGCGATATATGTATACGGAGCGTCAACCAACGCCACATTTGCATCAGAGTTTTACAATAACTCTGCAAATCGTACCAGCGGAGGAGCAATATTTTTCCGCAGTTCCGTTGAAAATTCCCTATTCGACAGTATTTTCAAATACAACAGGGCAGGCTATGGTGCAGGAATCTTTTTTTACAAAAGTTCAAATATCAACAGATTCAGCAGCGATTTCAGATACAATGTAGCATTATCCTGTGGAGGAGCGATGTTTTTCCACAACACCACAAACAACAACAATTTTACAGGTTATTTCATTAATAACTCTGCTTTAGGAAAACTTGATGAGGTAAACGGAAACGGAGGAGCCATAACATTCAAGGACACATCTAGCAACTGTCGCTTTGAATGTGATTTTATAAACAATACTGCTGCCAAAACTGGTGGTGGAGTAAACTACAGGCACACTCCTTTTAATATCACATTCAACAGCAGTTTCATCAACAATCAAGCATTAGTCGGAGGAGGAGTCAATTTCTTTGAAAGCTTTGAAAATGTAGTATTCAATGGAAAATTCACAAGAAATTTTGCCGTTTATGGTGGAGCTATAGCCATTAAAAACGGAGTAATTGAAAACATTATTTTTGAGGACAATTCCGCTGAAGCTGGTGGTGCAATATACTTTGATGAAAATGGAAATGTATCCAACTGTGTATTTAATAGCAATTTCATATCTGATGAATATGGTGATGGTGGAGCAATTTACTTTAATAATGCTGGAGTAGTTTCAAATTCCAACTTCACTGGTAACAGGGCAGTTTATTATGGTGGTGCAGTTTACTTTAAAGCTAATGGGACAGTTATTGATTCCAATTTCAACAATAATGATGCCCAAAACGGTGGATCAGTATATATTTATGGTGCTGGTGAAGTAAATAACTGTAATTTCACAAATAACAGTGCAAGAACAGGAGGAGCTATTGAATTCTGGAAAAACGCAACAGTCACAAACGCCATGTTCAATGACAATTATGCAAGATATGGTGGAGGGGCAATCTACTCCAGTGGCGCTTTAAACATAACCGAATCAGTCTTTAACAGAAATTCTGCAGCAGAAAATACAGGCGGTGCAGTTTATGTCTATTCTGAAGCTGAAATACTTTACTGTAACTTTACCAACAACACTTCCCGCGAAAAAGGAGGGTCTGCATATTTCAACAGCGATGCAATAGTGAAAAACGTTTTAGTATCAAACAGTAAAACCAAAGAAGGTGCAATTTATTTCAGGAAAAATGGAACAGTGGAGCAATCCAATTTCACAAATAATAATGCAAACGATGGGGGAGCCATTGTGGCTTATGGAAACTTATCAATTTCCAATTCCAATTTTGAAAACAATAGTGCATCTTATGGAACAAATCATGTAAGCTTAAAGGGAAATGCAACAATTACCTTAATCAATGTTGATCCTTCATCAATAGAACCGTTCTACATCGGATATTTGACTGTTATAAATGCCACTAATGTTACATACGGCAAAATCGTAATAATCACTGTTAATGTAACCGATAAGAATTCCAATCCGTTCAAAAACGGTACCGTTTCATGTGTAATTGCAGGCAAGACTTACAGTGTTGGAGTTGAAAACGGAACAGCAAGTTTAGTAATTGATAATCTGAATGCCAGAAATTATAATGTTAATGTAACCTATGACGGAGGAGAGTATGTTGCAATTTCACAGGCGAAATTCACTGTCTTTAAAAAGAATGCTGTAATTACTGCCGTATCTAAAGCATACATTATCAATTACGGTGGAAAATACTTTATAAGACTAAAAGATAGCAGCGGCAATCTGTTAAAAGGTAAGACTGTTGAATTCATATTGAACGGTAAAAAACTTAAATCAGGCGTAACCGGAGCTAATGGTATTGCTACACTTGTACTGGCTCCAAATATTCTTAAAGCTGCAAAAGCAGGTACAAAAAATCTTGTAATAAGATTTTCTGATTCAAATTACAACACCGTTTCAAAAACTGTAAAGATAAAGATTCTTAAAGAAAAGACAAAGATTTTTGGCGTAAATAAAAACTTCATCAAATCAAAAAAGATTAAAGTTTACGTTGCATACCTGAAAGACATTAAAGGAAAGGCAGTTAAGAAAGCCCTTGTTACATTGAAGGTTAACGGAAAAATTTACAAGGTAAAAACCAATCAATTTACAAGGTAAAAACCAATCTGAAAGGCCAAGCGATATTTAAGATTACCAAACTAACCAAAAAAGGTAAGTTTAAGGCAGCAATTAAATTTGCCGGTAATGGATATTATCAGCTGTCATTCAGAACTGTTCTGTTTAATGTAAGATAAGTGGATTGATTTTAACTTATTTTTAAATTTTTTATATCAATAATAAAACCGTGGGAAAACATTATTTATATGATTGGGGGGGTATAACTATTACTATGACCGAGTTTAACAGTACAGATAAAAAAATCATTAAGGCTACATTTGATATTCTTCAAAAAGAGGGCGTCACCAAAACAACCACTAAAAAGATAGCTGCCGAAGCAGGCGTGAATGAGGTAACTATTTTTAGGAAATTTCAAAACAAGAAAAACCTTGTTGAGATTACAAAGGAATGCTATCTTCAAAGGTATCTTGACAAAATGGAGGAAATCTTTGATTTCGATGAGGATTTCGAAATAGAGGATTATCTTCAAAGTAACTTTATAGGGATTTTAAATCTTCCGGATGAAGATTCAAGTATTGTTAGATTGGCTTTGGAAGAGGTTAGAGATACTCCTGAAAGAAAACAGTTAATTTCAAGAATAACTGGTGTGATTATGGGCAAGCTGGAGGAGTTTTTCCAATCTCAAATCGAAAAGGGCAAAATCAGAGATGTCAATACAAGGGTTTTGGCAGGGATGTGTTTCAGCATAACATTCCAGTCAGCTATTTTCTGGAAAATATATGATATC
>OMSA01000117.1 GCA_900313645.1 uncultured Methanobrevibacter sp. | reverse complement strand
AATTTGATCAGCTTTAACAGTAACCGGAATCGGTACTGCAGCTTCTATTAACTCAAGAACGACTTCTTCACGTGATTCATCAATACGAACCACTTTTGCCCTTTCACCTTTGAACGGACCAGAAACGAGTTCAACAATACTTCCTTTCTGAATAGAGGAAATAATAGGTTCTGGCTTTAGGAATCTTTTCACTTCATCGAAGGTAATGCCTACGCTGCCTTCAACAACCCCTCTTAAATGTTGTACTTTTAAGTCAGGGTTTCTGAGATCTATCTTTGTTGATGATTCAACTAAAATATACCCTTTTAAAGATTCCGGAACAAGAATTGATGAAATGCCTATACCGTCAATTGTTTTAGCCTTACGTGCTAAAAGTCTTGCGACATTTCTTTCTTGACCTGCAGAGGTTTTAAGAGCATATATGGAACTATTAGTGTCTTCCATAAAAAATTCACCTATTTTTAAAATTTTTACTTGTTAATAAAATCATACATTAAGTTAAAAATATTATAAAAGCCATTAAATTCAGAAAAAAATTATCCTGAAAATAAGATTTCTATAATATCAATATTTATATTAATAGTAGTATTTAAAACTTTTCAAAAAACTACTATGTTGAATAAAAAAAGATTGCAAAAAATTTTTTATAAAACTATGAGATTAAAAAAAATAATATTGGTTTTATAAACCAATAAGATAACCGAATACTACGATAAGATATCCGATACCGCCAATAACAACAACACCGAGTGCTGCAATTTTAGCCAAATCGATATATTCTTCCTTGCCCGGTTTTCTAGCTACTTTTAATACTCTTTTTGCATCTTTAATAAATTTGTTAAAATCTTCTTGTACATTCATTTAAATACCCAAAACTAAAAAATTTGTAATTAAATAATAAAAAAGTAATGAAAATTTTATTAATTGTGCATTAATAAATTTTTGCATCACCTATAAATGATTGAGGGAATTAGAAAATTCCGTCAATGAAATCATCCAGTTGATCGTTGGTTTCGTCAGACTCATCTTCATTGTAGTTATTGTTGAATGAGAAATCTGAGTCATAATTGGATTGAATTCCTGAAACAACAACAGTGGTTCTAACAATATTTTGAAGGCTTTCGTCAATTTGAGTACCCCAAATAATGTTAGCTTCAGGATCTAACTTGTCAGCAACAACCTGCACGATTTTTTCAGCTTCATGTAATGTTAAATCGGAACTACCGGATATGTTAACCAGTGCGCCTGTAGCATTTGAAATGTCAATGTCAAGTAGAGGACTGCTTAATGCTTCATGCACGGATTCAAGAGCTCTGTCGCCAGAGTCTGATTCACCCATACCGATCATAGCCATACCGGATCCGCTCATAATACTTCTGATGTCAGCGAAGTCTAAACTTACAAGACCTTTTTTGGTAATTAGCTCGGTAATTCCTTTAACAGCTCTTCCTAAAATTTCATCGGAAACCATGAAGGCTTTGTTTAAAGGCAAGTTTGGTGCAACTTCCAATAATTTATCATTTGGTATAATAATAACAGTATCAGCAGCATCTTGGAGTTTTTCTAAACCTTGCTCTGCGTTTTCTCTCCTTTTGATTCCTTCAGCAGAAAACGGTAAAGTAGCAACAGCAACGGTTAAAGCGCCTAATTTTTTAGCGAGTTTAGCGATGATAGGAGCTGAACCTGTTCCGGTTCCTCCACCAAGACCGCATGTGACGAATACCATGTCGGAGCCTTCAAGCTCTTCTCTGATTTCATCTTCGCTTTCTTCAGCGCATTCTTCACCGACAGCCGGTTCTCCACCTGCACCCAAACCTTTTGAGGTTTGTCTGCCTAAAAGAATTTTTTTAGCTGATTGACTGTAAAATAAATCTTGAGCATCGGTATTTACAGCAATAGTAGTTGCTCCTTCGATACCCATTTCATTTAATCTTGAAATAGTGTTGTTTCCTGCACCACCGGCACCAACAACAAAAATATTAGTTTTAACACCTTTCATGATGTTTATAAGTTCATCATCAATATTAGAAGAGATTTTATCTGGTGCGTTCTCTTCCATTCTCTGTTCGGATTCTTTGATTGCATCATCTATAATTTTCACAACTTAACCCCACATATCTGCTATTAAAATAATTGTTAAATATTTCTATTTTAACTTATATTTAAATGCAACTATTATATAAAAAATTGAAAAAATACCGAAAATAAAAATAAATTAATTAATCTCTCGGCATTGCGATAATTTCATGTATTTTCAAATCAAATAAATTTTTAGCATTGACAGGTGTAATAATAACGGCGCTGTCGACACCATGGCCTCTTCCGCCGATGGCGATTATCTCTTCGCCGACAGGAACGAGTCCCGCATCTGCTGCCATTATGGAAATTTCACAGGACACTTTAATTCCATGGGAAAACATCCTGAGAGTGTCAGCTACAACATCCAAAGGAGAATAGCCTCCATATTTGTTGGTCACTCCTCTTGCAGCCCCGCTGAATGCATGGCTTCCAAAGTATGTCTTGATTCCAACCTCTTCAAGTTTCTCAATCATTTCCTCTGATATGTCTGACTCGTTTTCACCGCTGAAGCCCATGTGATGTGTGACATTTATTATTTCAACGCGATCACCCACAACTCCATATAACTTCAGTGCAGACTCTCCGGAAGAAGAAGCGATTAGAATTCTTTTAATGTTTTCTGAAACATCCAGTTTGTCCTTAACAGCCATAATCAACTCATCAGTATAATCATTTCCTTCACTATCAAAATATGTAATAAATTTCCTAGGCATGCAAACCACCCCAATAGATTAAATATTTAAAAATCCATTATTTAATATATTATAAGATTATTTTAAATAAAGATTTTTATGAAAGACAGCGATGTAAAAAATATAAAACATGTGATAAACGGAGACTATCTGGTAATACCTATCGAAACAGGCTATATCAAACCGGGTGACGATTTAAGCTCCATAATCAATCCCGCAAGGGAACTGATGAAGGATGGAGACTATCTTGTCATAGCAGAAACACCGGTTTCAGTTTCACAAAACAGACTCATTGATGAGGCCGAATACAGTCCGTCTCTTAGCGCAAAATTCCTGACGGTTGTATGGAGCAAGTACCTGTGGGGCTACATACTGGGACCGCTTTTGAAAATCAAAAAGAGAACCATTAAAAACCTAAGAAAGCTTCCCAAACAAACCGAAGCCCACAAGGAAGTGGTGCTCCAGCTATACGGTTTAAAGCATGCCCTAAAACCTGCTTCAGAAGCCGGAATTGACCTGAGCAATGCTCCGGGAACCTGCGTTTCACTTCTTCCGGAAAATCCCGAAAAGGTTGCAAAAGAAATCAAGGCTGATATTGAAAAAGACGTCTGCGTGATGATTATCGACACCGACGCGACATACATGAAAAACGGAAAATACTTCACAGGCCTTCCTATTGCCATTGAGGGAATCGAGGCAGACAAAGGCTTTTTCGGATATGTAAAAGGCCAGCTTTCCCAAAACATGGGATCAACACCACTGGGCTGCAGTGAAAAGATGGATGTAGAAACCGCCCTTAAAATTGCAAACATCGCTGAAGACTATCAGAAATCACTTTCAACAGAAATGAAAACCATCCACAGCGTAAAAGCGGTGCTTGGCAGTGAAATGGATGAAGTGACAATTGAGGATTTGGATTCCATCACACATACTCCCGCCGTTATAATCAGAAAAATCTAAAGCCATTATATTAATAGGTATATATTTATAATAAAAAAAAGAAAACTGATATTAATATTAATGATAATAAATCACAGTTTTAGGGGAAATTAAATGTTAGATGATCCATTAGTAAAGACCTTATTGACCAATGTTGTAGAAGATGAA
>OMSA01000119.1 GCA_900313645.1 uncultured Methanobrevibacter sp. | reverse complement strand
ATTTATGATATTCGGAATTGACACTCCTGTTTACCTAAACCCTGCATGGGGAGCAGTAATCATAAGTGGAATTCCGATGCTGCTTCTTGCAATGACCAGATTAATCCGTGAAAAATGGATTTCATCTGCACTGCTGATTGCAATTGCGATGGTTGCATCATTAATGATTGGTGAAATTTTTGCGGCAGGTGAAGTTGCATGGATTATGGCATTGGGTGCTCTTTTAGAAGATTGGACAGTTGAAAGAGCTAAAAAAGGTTTAAGAAATCTTATAAATTTAACTCCGCAAACCGGAAGAAGGATTGTCAATGGTGTTGAGGAGGTAGTCCTTGTTGATGAAATAAAAATCGGGGATACTTTAAGGATTCTTCCTGGTGAAAGTGTGCCTGTTGACGGTGAAATCATAGAGGGTACAACTTCCATAGACCAATCAATTATGACTGGGGAATCATTGCGAATCATTGCCTATTGATAAGGAAGTGGGTGATGAGGTATTTTGCGGAACAATGAATATGTACGGTTCTATTGATATTAAGGCTACCAGTCTGGGTGAAAACTCTTCACTTCAAAAATTAATAGATCTTGTTAAGGCAGCTGATGAAAATCAGGCTCCAACTCAAAGAATTGCCGATAAATGGGCAACATGGCTGGTTCCAGTTGCATTATTAATCGCAATTGCAGTATGGCTTATAACAGGAAATATTGAAAGAGGTGTAACTGTTTTGGTAGTGTTCTGCCCATGTGCATTGATACTTGCTACACCAACAGCCATTATGGCTGCTATAGGTCAGGCCACCAAATATGGTGTATTGATTAAATCAGGTGAAGCATTGGAAACATTGGGTGCTCTTAATACTTTAGTATTTGATAAAACCGGAACTTTAACTTACGGTAATTTAGAAGTTTCTGATGTTATTTCTCTAAAAGATGATTTGACAGATTTGGATTTGCTTAAACTCACAGCTTCCTGTGAAAAGTTAAGTGAACATCCATTGGCTAAAGCTATTGTTAATAATGCAAAAGAAATTGAAATTGACATAGAAGAACCAAAAGAATTTAAAATGGCTCCCGGTAAAGGTGTAAGTTGTGTGAATTCTTATGGTAAGGTATATGCAGGAAACTCCAAATTCATCAATGAAAACGGTATTGAGGTAAATGTTGACAGTTATTTAGACAAACTAAAACACGAAGGCAAAGCTTCAATCATCGTTGCATTAAATGACGAAGTTGTTGGTTTAGTTGGATTATCAGATGTGATACGTGAAGATTCTAAACGCATGATTGAAAACTTGCATGAATTAGGCACTGAAACAATATTGCTCACAGGAGATAACACAGAAACTGCTAATTACTTTGCCTCACAAGTTGGAATCAGTAAGGTATATGGTAATTTGCTGCCACAGGAAAAACTTGATTGGATTGAAAAACTTAAAAATGAAGGCAAACAAGTTTGTATGATTGGAGATGGGGTAAACGATGCTCCCGCACTTAAAACAGCTAATGTTAGTGTGGCAATGGGATCTGTTGGAAGTGATGTTGCAATAGAAGCGGCAGACATTGCACTTCTCGGTGATGATATCGGTAAAATACCTTATCTTAAAAAGTTATCTAATTCCACCTTATTTACAATTAAGGCAAATATTGCAATTTCAATGATGATTAATGCAGCTGCAATAATCTGTTCCGTTTTGGGTTTGTTAAATCCGGTAACTGGAGCAATTGTGCATAATGCAGGTTCTTGTTTAGTGGTATTGAATGCAACATTATTGTATGACAGGCATTTTGATGATTCCATTAAAAAAATAGACTCCGAAAATGTGGAGCACAGCCATTATCATTTCCACGACGATGGTGAACACACTCATTCACATGAGGGTATTGAAATATTGGATGAAATTGAAACTGCCCATGGAATAAAACATATGCATGCCCATAAACATGCATTAACAAGACAAAGTTGTGAATCATATCACAACTAATTTTACTTTTTTTTAAAATTTATCATAATTCTTATATATTTTCATTGAATAATCTTATTGTAGGTATAACTATGAACGAAAAAATAATATTGGGACTCCCAAAGGGAAGTCTAAATAATGTAAAAAGAGGAAATACTTATCAATTATTCGTTGATGCAGGTTATGAAGTTAAAGGATACGAACCTGGTGATGAGTCTTATGAGATTAATATCACAAATGATGAGGACATTATAGCGTTCTTGACTCGTCCGCAGTCAACACCTGTTGAGCTGAATAGGGGAATGGTTGATATTGCTATTGTTGGTGAAGATTGGATTAAAGAGGAATCAGTTTTGAGAAAAACCAGCACCATTAAAATCGGTGATCTGGATTATGGAAAGACCCGTTTAATCGTAGCGGTTCCTAGCGATTCTTCATATGAGGATTTATCAGATTTCTTTAGAAAAAACAAAGATCGTAAAACTCCAATTTTATGTTTTACCGAATATCCTAATTTGACCAGAAAGCACATTATGGAAAATGAAGTGTATCAGGAAATTTACGGTGATGCCGTGCCGTTTGTTCAGGTTAGGGGATTGACCGACGGGGACAATGAGATGGTGCAGGTCATCAACTCCGACGGTGCCACTGAAGTCTACATTGCTAAAGGTGCTGATTTGATAGTGGATAATACTCAAACCGGAAGCAGCCTTAAAAAGGCAGGGTTGAAAGAGCTTGAAACAATATTGCATTCTTCAGCAGGCCTCTATGCTGGTGTAAGTTGTACAGGTGAGAAGCTTGAAAAGGCTAAAATGATTTACAAGCAGCTGCTGGGAGCAATAACTGCTAAAAAATATTTCGATGTAAAATTCAACATCGCAAACGATAAGATTGAAGAAGTTTCCAGTTATCTGATAGATAACGAATTATGTGCTGATGAACCTACAATTACTCCAGGTTCTGATTTCTCACAGATTAATGTTTTAATCCCTAAATCAAAATTCCCTGAAATGGTGGATGCAATTAAGGGATTTGACGCAACTTCAATCATTAGAAATGATTTAAAACAGTTAATAGAATAATCATTTCCTTTCTTTTTTTTATTTTAATCACATTTTTGGATTGAAAAATATAATTTATCATTATTTATTATTAACATTTATAAAGTATACTTAACAGATATAATATATTATATTATTGGATGGGGATAAAACATGTTAACATCTGTTCAAAAGGAAATTCTACAAACATTGATTAATTTATATCAATCCTCTAACGGCAAATCCATTAAGGGAGAGGACATTGCCGAGGTTATGAATAGAAATCCCGGAACAATCCGTAATCAAATGCAGTCATTAAGAAGTTTAAGTTTGGTTAAGGGAGTTCCTGGGCCTAGAGGAGGATATAAACCAACAATTGAAGCATATCATTCATTAAACATATCAGTTTCTGATGATGATTCAAATGTGCCTATTTATAAAAATGGAAAAAGGATGAAAGACATTTCTGTTGCCAAAATTGAATTCACCAGTGTTCCACAACCTAGTGAATGTGAAGCTGCCATTAAAGTCTTGGGAAGTATTAAAGACTTAAATTTAGGTGATACTATTAGCATAGGGCCAACTCCAGTAAACAATTTGGGTGTAATGGGAGTAATTGTCGGCAGAGATGACATGGACAATATATTGCTGGTCGACACAACAACAATTAGAAGCATTCCAAAACAGACTGTTGGAGATATTGCCAGCCGTGATGTAATTTCATTTACAATGGAATGTTCCGTTAAGGATGCCGCTAAAAAACTGGTTGACAAGGAAATTGATGGAGCTCCCGTAATTAAGGACGGCAAAATAGTGGGAGTATTCACATTAACCGATTTGGTTAAGGCAATAGCTAATGATGATGAAGACAAGACTGTCGGTGAATTAATGTCAACAAATGTGGTTATTGTAAATGAGGATTTGAAAATTGCAAATGCTATTGAGGTCATGCTTAAAAAATCAATTTCCAGACTGATTATTGCAGATAATAACCATGTTCTGTTAGGTATTGTAACCAGAACTGATTTAATTGACAGCATAACAAATCTGGACCAGTTCCCAATAATTACAAATTAATTTTTAAGTGATTTAATGAAAGTAAATCAAATCAATGTAGATAATGATATGAAGATAATTGATTTAATAAATCAATTTGATGAATCAGCAGAGCATGCAATATCCTTTCAGAAATGATTCAAGATGATGAAATGAGCGTATTCATGAGTCTTGGAGGTCCGTTAATTCCTGGCGGAATGAGAAATATTGTCACCCAGATGATAAAAAACAAACATGTTGATGTAATTATTTCAAGCGGTGCAAATATTACTCACGACCTTGTTGAGGCATTTGGAGGAGCTCATTATCGCCATGAAGGAAAAGATGATGAAGAGCTGAATGAGGAAGGCATAGGAAGAATTGCTGATATAAATGTAGGATCCGATGACTTTACTATTTTTGAAACAGAAATCATAAAGATATTCGAAAAGATATCCAGTGAAAAATCACATGTTTCAATTCAAGAGCTGCTTCATGAAATCGGCCTTTTGGTTGATGATGATAACTCATTTGTGGCCACTGCTGCAAGAAACAACGTCCCTATTTTTGCACCTGGACTTATTGATTCAATGATGGGTCTTCAGTTATGGATTTTTTCACAGGACCATGATTTTGTGGTTGATGCGGTCGCTGACATGCATTATCTCTCAGATATAGTATTTGATTCACCTAAGGTTGGTGCAATTCTTTTAGGTGGAGGTCTGACAAAACACTATACATTAGCATCTAATGTAATCAAAGGCGGTCTTGATGCTGCAATTCAAATTACAATGGACAGGCCAGAAGCAGGAAGTCTTGGAGGAGCGCCTCTTGAAGAAGCCAAATCCTGGGCAAAAGCTAAATGTGGATCCAGTCTGGCTAGTGTGGTTGGAGATGTTACAGTAATATTTCCGTTAATTTATGCAGCATGTCTGGATAAGATTTAAAGTGATTGTATGAGTTATATTATTTTAGCGATTTTGTTTTTACTTTCAGGATTTTTCATGAAATATTCCGATGATTTGTATGATGTAAATCACGATATTAAATTAGCTAGCGTTTTTGGCATTTTATGTGCAATTGCATCAGCAGCAGCTACAGTTGGTGATGTTGGAGCCGCCTATATTTTCATAGCTATTCTAATAGGTAATCTTATAGCCTTGAAAGTAGATGGGGTTCATCATTTGATTACCCTAATTGTTTTTATAGTTATCTGCCTGATGTATGGTGTTGGCGAATTGAATTTCGTCGTTTTACTTATCTGTATT
>OMSA01000122.1 GCA_900313645.1 uncultured Methanobrevibacter sp. | reverse complement strand
CCGAAGTTTTTAATGTCTTTTTCAAGCATGAACGGAACAAGATTCATCAAGATTAAATGTGATACCTGTTCTACTTCCTCTTTTGGAATAGGACAATATGTCTGGAATACATCTACCTCGTCATCCCCTTCAACATGAACTTCAATTTCAGGAATTGCAATAAGAATATTCCAGTCTTCCGGGAATTCATATCTTGCAATAAGGGTTGCAGGTTTTGCTTTTGATGCACCTGAAGGTAAAAATAAAGGTTTTTCCTCTTTACTGTGACCTCCATCAAGGATGAATCCGCCTAAATCGTGAGTATATGTTCCAATACCGGAAGTTCCTCCCCTTCCAACAATACTGCTTAATTCACGACTTTCAACTTCAATGCCCATTGTTTCTGTGATTAAATGAGCGGTTGAAACAGCAATTTGGGTTCCGCTTCCAAAACCGGAATGTGGCGGATATGTTTGATGTACTATAAAATGAAATCCTGAATCAATGTTAAAATGTTCGATAGTTTTTTGAGCAGCATCAGGAATTTTTTCTCTGCATTCCTCAATAGCTTCCTCATCTGTTACTGTATCAAGAAAATCTAGTGTAATACCGCTTTCTGTCTGTTCTACTTCTAAAATAAATTGTGGGTCTTGAAGTGCAAGACCAATTCCACCATCTACTCTTCTATATGACCCATTCAAATCAATTAGGGACATATGTATTCTTGAAGGTGCTTTGATTATCATTTTTTCACTTCCAAATATAATTATCTTTACTATATTTATTTTTAATAATATATAAAGCATTATTAAAAGAAGTGAAATCTAAAATTTCAGATCATCAACGATATTTATCAGTTTGCAAGCTAAAATGCAAGACACACCATATTCCTCATATGAAAAACATTCATAAACAATGGTTGGAATTCCTGCATTGGCAGTTGGTTCTGTTATATATGGAGGGCTTGATCTGAATTCCGGAGCGTAATATTTGACCTCATCAATAGAATCAATTATTGCATTCATGAACTTTTCTGATTTCTCATCAAAACCCGGTGCAAATACAAAATTGGTAATTTTATACTCACCAGGACCTTTCGGACCACGATTTGAATGAATATCCAAAAACAAGTCATATTTTTCATCAATTATATGTGGCGCTACAAATTCCTTTGCAAGCAATTGTCCTTCAAGACGCCCTTCAGTTTCGGAATTCTTATCCCTGACGTTGATATTGTAAAGGTAGTAGCAGTAATTTAAATCCTCTTTTGAAATCAGATTTTCAAATAATGCCCTGTGGGATTTGCTCTCCAGAGGATGAAGCCCAATCAAATAGGCAATTTTGACATCTGAGTCAGCATTTCCAAAAGGACCGTGAATATGGACGCAGCCCAATTCATTTTCACCTAAAAGTTTTGAATCATACTGTGTTGAGTCAACCTGAGCCTTATCTGTTGGACCTTCCGGATATTTCATAGCTACACCCAAAAAAAATAAGTAATGACTAGAATTTATCTAGTCTTGTGTAGGTGTTCTTTCACCTAACTCTTTGTTTAATTCATAAATAAGTCTGTTATCGCCATCAGCCAATTTAGCTTTTGCAAGAAGTTCCATGGCGTTTTCTTCTTCTTCGACTTGCTCTTCAACAAACCATTGCAAGAAGTTGTTGGTTGCGTGGTCCTTTTCTTCAATAGCCAAATTAACCAAATCATTGATTAATCCTGTTACCATTTGTTCATGGCTTAAGACATGTTCAAATGCTGCAAGAGGACTGTCCCATTCGGTTTGTGGACCTTCAATTGCAGTTAAAGTAACGGAAGCTCCTCTTCTTATGATATAATCATAAAATTTCATTCCGTGTTCTAATTCTTCTTCTGCTTGTACTCTCATCCAGTTAGCAAATCCTGCTAAGTCTTCATCTTCAAAGTAAGCTGCCATGGATAAATATAAATAACCTGAGTAAACTTCAGCATTTAATTGTCCATTTAATGCTTTTTCCATTTTTTCTGATACCATTATATCACCACTTTAAATTATGTATGTAATTTCTTATATATTTTAGGTGAGCATTCCATCACCTACTTTTTGGATAATGATTTAATAGCTTTTAAACAGAATATAAATTATGATAGAAAAGTCACTTTATGAAAACTACCAGATCAGTTTTGATGATTCAGTTACACCCAACAGTGATGATTATCTTTTAATTTTTAACAACGAAAGGGAACTGTATTTGGATAAAAATAAAAAGTTGCCTAAAAGTCTAGAAGGATTTGACATTGATTTCTGTTTTTATATCGGAGAATATAAAGGCAAAAAACTCTTTGTAGCTAATGTCAATACTGCAGAATCATTTTACAATTTATTTGATGTTTACCAACTCAATCATGATTTATACCATATTGCTGGAAAGGCAGTTCTTGTACGTGACTGGTATGCCTCACACAGATTCTGCGGCAGGTGCGGAGCTGAAACAGTTCTCGATGAAAAGGACATGATGCTTAAATGCCCTTCCTGCGGTCAGAACCATTATCCTCGCATAGCTCCTGCAATAATTGTAGCCATAAGAAAAGATGACGAATTGCTTATGGCACAGCACAGCTACCACGACACAATAAGATATGCCCTCATAGCTGGTTTTGTTGAACCCGGCGAAAGCATAGAGGAAGCTGTCCACAGGGAAGTCGAAGAGGAAGTTGGAATAAAAATTAAAAACCTTGAATATATGAAAAGCCAATCCTGGCCATTTCCAAATTCACTGATGCTTGCCTTTAGGGCAGAATATGAATCTGGAGACATCAAGGTTGACGGTGACGAGATTGTAAAAGCAAAATGGTTTAAAAAAGATGAAATAATAAGATATGAAACTGACATCAGCATTTCAGACTGGCTGGTGCAGAATTTTATAGATACAACCGACTGAAAATCACTTGTTTTTACTGTTATCTACAAAACGCGGCCTGTCCTTTGAATAATGCCAGTACTTCTTGAGTTCATAGCCACAGCCTTTGCAGTATTCGGCATCGTCATCATTTGGCCAACCACAGTAAGTGCATCTTTTAGACATTCCAATCCCACATCCCATTAATTGATTATTTGAAAGCTAACCTATGTTTTTTGACATCCTGTTGATATTGTTTAGGGCAATTACTCCTGCTTTGAGTCTTAAAAGACCCTCTTTTAGAAGTTTTGGAGGGCATGCTATATTGAGCCTTAAAAATCCGTCACCTATCTGGCCGAAATCACTTCCAGAAGATAAAAACAGTCCCTGATTGCTTCTAAGAAATTCGCTTAAAACCTTTGATGAGACATTCAGTGCGGTGCAGTCAAGCCACAAGAGATATGTCGCATCACACTCAACCAGCTTTATGACAGGCAATTCGTTTTCAAGATAATCCTTAACAATCTGTTTGTTTTCAAATATGACTTCTTTTAGTTCTTCGAGCCAATCTTCCGATTCGTTGTATGCCGCTTCAACTGCGCTTACCGCAAATACATTGCATGAGTCTGAATTGTCAACATGAAACTGTGTTCTAATTTTTTCTAAAAGTTCCGGGTTTTTTGTATAGACTACAGAACTCTGAAAGCCTGCAACATTGAAAGATTTTGAAGGTGATATGCATAAAATAGTGTTATTGTAATCGGATGATGTCATGAATGGATTATATGATGTTCCAGGG
>OMSA01000123.1 GCA_900313645.1 uncultured Methanobrevibacter sp. | reverse complement strand
GGATAGATACGGGCTAAACGTTTTTTCAAAAATGTTTTGAAATCATTCTTAATTGCAGATGCTGTGATTAGATACCCTGAGATATAAAAAAAGAAAGGAACTGCAAATGACATAACTACATCAAGACAATGGGGCATATAACTGTTTATGTCAGCTCCAAATACGACAAATGAATGTCTGATTAAAACGAATGATGCAAAAATCAATCTAAATAAATTTAAGGAATTGTTTCGATTATTTAATTCAAGAAACTTAATTCAAATCACCTGCATGTTGCATAAATGCTTGTTAAATATTATAATGCTTAAAATTCAAGCCCATTTAGTATTTAATACTCAGTGAACTATCAACTACCGTCACTATAACACTAATAATTTTAGTAAGTGTTACTATTAAAGTTTGTTAAAAATATATGACTGTTTCATATTAATACTCATCATATGCTCTTGCTAAAAAACTAATATAAATAGTTAATATAAGATTATTCATGCAAAGAAAAGGAGCAGTTAACTTACCCCTTCACGGAGGACACCCTCCAAGATGGCTATTTTCAAGAATGGTTGAGCTTTCAGGGGCTCTTTCAAGCGTCATCATTGAAGAGTACAGTTTGGCTGAATTTCTAAACAGACTGTCCAATCCCTATTGGTTTCAGGCTTTCTCCTGCGTATTGGGTTTTGACTGGCATTCTTCCGGAACCACAACAACAACATTGGGTGCCCTTAAGGCTTCTTTAAGTCCAGAAGAGCATGGAATCTATCTGACGGGAGGCAAAGGTGCCAAATCCAGAAAAACGCCTCAGGGAATTGAACATGCAGGCGAAATATTTAACCTGAAAACAAAAACAACAGAAAAGCTGATTGAAACAAGCAGACTGTCTGCCAAAATTGACAACTCCTGCATTCAGGACGGATACACATTATACCAGCACAATTTCTTTGTAACCGAAAAGGGGGACTGGGCTGTAATCCAGCAGGGCCTCAATACTGAAAACAAATATGCACGGCGCTATCACTGGCTGGGCTCGGAAGTTGACAATCTGTTAAATGAGCCTCACAGCGGAATATCCTGTGATGAGATGAGCCCCAATACTTTAAACATGCCTTCCAAAGATAGCAAGGAAGCCCAAAAAATAAGCGTTGACTTAATCAATGACAATCCAAATCATTTAAGACAGTATTTCAAAAGAAAAGACAATCAGATGCTTTTAGAAGATTTTACACTTCCCGCCCATCATCCTGTTCTGGACATGGACATTTCAGACGCCGAATTTGAAGTGCTAACCAAAGCATGGGAGATTCAGCCCGAAAACTATGAGGAACTGATTCTGCTTCAGGGAATAGGGCCTAAAAAAATAAGGGCTCTTGCACTGATATCCGATCTGGTTTACGGTGAGCCTGCAAGCTGGAGAGACCCTGTTAAATACAGTTTCACACACGGGGGAAAGGACGGCTTTCCATATCCCGTTGACAGAGAAGTCTATGACCATTCCATTGAAACGATTCGTGACGCGCTTGAGCAGGCACGCATAAAAAAAGATGATAAGTTAAAAGCCATTAAAAGACTGGATGACTTTATATCCTAACGGTTCTCATCATGAATGTTTACTGTTTTTCCATGGGCATTAGGTATGACCTCAAGGACCGGATTTTCAAATTCCAAATCGAATTCCTTACCGTCCATCAGCAAGTGTTGAAATACCGCAAGTGAAGATACCTCAGAATGCGGCTGGGTTGTCACGGAAACGTTCCAGTCAGCAGCCTTATAGACTCTTCCGGGAACTTTGGAACCGCCTACAACAATTAAAATATCAGAACCGTCCTGCCTTATTTCCGGAGCCACTTCATGAGCCTGTGATCCGTACATTGTAAGGTGCACTACTTTTCCGCCATCGGCTTTCCATTTGTTTATAACACCCATGTAACTTTCGGCATATTCAATTTCGAAATTTCCACCGAATCTTGAAGCGGTATCCCTTACGTTTTCCATAAGGTGTGAATCTTTTTCACCCGCAAGATAAATTTTGCTTGCTCCAAATGCACGGGCAGTCAAGCATACATGAGTTGTAATACGGGTATCCCTTTTTAATCTGTGGTCTAGTCTTAAAACATTTACATTCATATTATCAGTTTAGTATTAGCTTTAAAAATATATAAATTTGATGAGAAAAACCACATTTTGAACATAATTAGGGGGAGGTGATACTCATAACGCTTGGTATTTAACATAAAATATGGAATGGAAAACTTTTCCAAGTATCTGCGGTCAATCTCATCAAGACTACTTTTAATGTTCTTGATATATAAACCAATGTACCAACAAACTTGGATATTGATATAAGCATGTTAAATTTAGTTAAAAGTAAAACAGAGCAATAGCCATAAACAATAACGACAGCAAACGTCCGACTTCATTGCTCATTCCCAAAACATCACCGTTTGCAAGGACAAAATTGCGTCTTGCAATGGAAGCTATTATGGTTCCTGAAACCATTGCACCAACCACACCACAGATGCCCACGTAACCGCCAAGAAGATATGCAATAACTGTAACAAACGCTGTGGAAGCCATGAAATTGGACAGATTTGTCTCTTTTATAAAATAACTTCCGATTCCAGGTGTCAGAGGTTTTGATAGAAGCGCAGTTGTCAATAATGATGTTTTAGCAGTCATCTCACAAATAACGATGCCCATGATAAAATTATAGTCCAGAATATTGTATATTCCTCCAATGGTCAGGCTTGCAACCAGAAATAGTGTCGCTATGCCTCCGGCACCAACTGATGAATCCTTCATGACCATGATTTTCTTTTCAGGTTCCCCGTGAACCATAACACCGTCAGACATGTCCATTACACCGTCAAGGTGATTGTAACCTGTGATAATCATTAAAAAGGCATAAACAATGACCGCTGTGAAAAATGGGTTTAAGTGAAGGAATTCCAATGACACATATCCGCAGACTGCCGCCAGAATACCGACAAACAGATGTAAAAATGGCCATACCCATGTCAATTTGGTCATATACTCAATTGATGTGAAAACATTAATCGGAAGTATTGTTGAGAATGTTAAAAGTCCTAAAAGTGATTTAACCGGAGAAAACTCCCCGTCTTCAAAATAACTGTCATCTTCCATAATCATCCCTCAAATATTCTGGATATGCATCCTGCAATCAGTCCTGCAAAAATATCGTCTAGAATTGGCGGCAGGCCATATATGATTCCAGGTTTTGCTTCAGCATATCTTTTAAAATTAAAAACTGCTTTTGTTCCTCCAATCTGATTTGAAACGGCAAGACCCAATACCTCTCCAACAAGAAGAGGGTCTTTATCATTATTTTCCATTTCCCTAATATTGTTAGCTGTCAGGTCCTGCTCGGCTCTCATTGCAGCCATCAGAAGTGCGATAACGTTAATGTCTGCCAAAGACCTGAGAATCTGTGATTCCATCCTATCTTTAAGGTCTGGTGTAATCTCATCATCTACAAGTTCCAATCCTGCTTCAACCAAATCCCCTATCAGGATTCCTTCAGACACCAGATAGTCAAGAATTCCGAAATTAAGTCCCAACTTTTCAAAGGCGTCTTCCAGACTTATTTCGACAGCGTCACTGATTCTTATTTTTAACTCATCAAAATCAATATCATCATATTC
>OMSA01000156.1 GCA_900313645.1 uncultured Methanobrevibacter sp. | reverse complement strand
CATGAGAACCCTGATTCAGGAAAAGATAGTTCTGGTCAAAAGACAGTCAAGACACCACATCGAAGTTGCAGTGACCACCGAAGATAAGCTGGTAAGGCTGCACAACTATCTTAACAATAACAATATCAAAAAGGGAACCGCAATTGACGGCATGTGCGGACTTGGAGCCCTTGGAATCTATATGCTCAAATGCGGATTTGAAAAGGTGATCTTCAATGATGTCAATCCCGAAATGATTGAGGCTCTGAAAAACAATCTGGAAATAAACGGCATTTCTGATGGCTATGAAATATTCAACGAGGCATTTGAGGATTTGGAATTTGGTGATGCTGATTTATGCGTCATAGATGCATTCCCTGGTGTGGATGTTGAAGAGATAGTTAAAAAGGCCGAAAAGATGGCGGAAAATGTGATTGTTATCTAGTCACGTTAAAGTACTCTTCGTATTCTTCTGTGACTAACATCAATAATTCTTCAATATTTTCATTCATATTGATTTCAATGACTTTTGATTTGGAATTATATTTTTGAAAAACATATTCCTGGGCGAATGACCTGCTCATGAATTCAATGTTTTCAAAATTTAAAATCACTTCATCATAGCCTTCTGCTTCCTGAAATATCTTCTTTGCTGTTGGACCGATTCCTAACTTATTTTTGTATCTGTTTGAAAGGTTTATTTCTATTTGTGTCATATTAATCTTCACTAATCTTATTTATACTTTCATATTTTAAATATTCATAGATATTGCCGATTTTTTTGTTTTTGATTCTTAGAATTACAAAAGTTCCAATTATTTCATGAGAATTCATATAGGGTTTTGCCCCTTCTTTTGTAATTTCGCATATTCCCCTGCCTGAGGCGATCAATACTTCACCATCAAAGCCTAATGTGGTTATTCGTGCGGTTGAGTTAAGTCCCATTCCATGAATTACAAATTTTTCTTTATCCGTTGTTTTTCCATTTATTGCCTCATATATTGCTTCGCAGTCATTATCGGATTCCATTAAAGCTTCTTTAAAACTTCCAGGGATTCCAATTCCGTTATCAAAAATACAAATGTCGATATTTCCTTCATCATGGGTTATAATCTGCAAATAGGCATTGTGAAATTTTGAATGTTTGTAAACATTGATTAAAATCTCATAGAGCAAGAAATAAATGCTTTGATAATCCATATCTCTTGGAAGTAATTCAATTGACTTATCTATAAATTCAGAAAGATATTCTTCAATTTCATCAGATACATTATGAAAATCATTAAATTTGTAATATTTCAATTCTTTGATTTTTAATATGTCCTTGCTGATAATCATATTGAATTCCTCATTATTTATAATCTTGTTGTTTTTCATAAAGCATAATAATGGAAGAACTATGTTTAAAGTCAATTCTACACATTCCTTGTTCTTTATTTTTGTAATTGTCATATTTAAGTATTTTATATATTTTCATCAAATCACCTAAATAAACATTTGCATGTAGATAACAATTGCAGGAATAATCAGAACGCCCATCAGGTGGGATTTTCCGATTCCGATGTAGTGGGGAAGCATTCCCATTGCTGTTGAGGTAACCAAAGCCAGGCTCATGTAAAAGACTGGTGCCTTGTAGTAAAAGATAAACAGGTACAGTATCACAATCTGGAGAATAATCACTCCAATGGAAAGTTTCTTATAGTCAACACCACCCATCAGCCTTGAAAATGAGTCTCCCAGTTTCAGGGAAAGTACTAATGATACTGAAACCGCAATCAATGATGCGAAAATGAAAATTGCCAGATGGTTCAGGCTCATTTCAAAAATCAGATATGACATGTAGACTGCTATTCCGCTTCTGGGATTCCCGATAATGTAAATTGCAATTAAAGAGAACAAACAATCGGAAATGTTCAGCCCTGATGTTGCAAGCAGAAAATTCACTGTGTCGTCATCGTTGTTGTCGTTTGTGCCGCTCACTGCCTGCGCTATCACCGTTCCCTGTGCCGGTCCGAAGCCCGGAAGAAAGCCGAGGATTGCGCCGGTTATCCCTCCTGCGAAAATGCTTTTGAACTTGTTGTAATCGATGTTGAGCTCGTAGAATGGGTTCTGATGAGGTATTGTGGAGGAATCGTTCAGGCTGAAAAGTATAGTGCTTATTCCGAAAAGCCCAGAAAAGGTGCACATCAGCGTGATTCCCGAAGATATCGGCGTTTGGAAAATTATCCAGCCGAGAACTCCCGAAAGCACAAAAAGCAGAATTGCCCACAAAAAGTCCATGAAGTTTCCGGTCATGCGGCGTGTAAGATAAATCGATGCTCCAAGAAGTATTATCCATGTATAGGGCTTTGATATGTCATGCAGAACCGGAAGGGCTATTGCAAAGGCCGGAAGCATCAGGATTGTCACGATTATTGCTCCGAATCCTCCGACGGACACGACTCTTATCACTTCCTTTGACCTGCCCTGAAGCACCATCCGGTGTCCCGGAAGTATTGATGTTGCCGTTCCCTCCTGAGGCACTCCCAAAAGCATTGAGGGGACAAATTCTATAAGCGCATGGGCAATTGACATCGAAACCATGAGCACACATAGGAATTCCGGC
>OMSA01000124.1 GCA_900313645.1 uncultured Methanobrevibacter sp. | reverse complement strand
TTTTAACTATTTTTTATCAAACATCAATTATATATTGTTTTTATTAAATTTACTTTTCCATCATAATTTATAAATCAAATTAACTATTTTTAGGAGGTTTTGAAAAATGACCAAAACCAAAACCTTTATATAGTAAGACATACACAGATTACTTTGTCAATAAAGTTACAAAAAGTAACAAAAAGATTTGACACATTACACTTATTTACATTACAGCCAAATGGAGATGATATTATGGCACAAAACGAAATTACATTAAAAGTTGCAGAAGCAATATCACAAAAGGATGTAGGTCAGGGAGTAGCAAGACTCGATCCGAACGTCATGGACGATTTGGACATCCATGAAAGGGACCTCATCGAAATCATAGGTGAAAGAAGAACCGCTGCAATTGCTCTTCCCTCACAAACCGACATAGGCCTCGGAGTGATAAGAATCGACGGGCTTGTCCGTAAAAACTCCGGTGCAACCATCGGTGGAGAAGTAACAATCAAAAAAGCAAAAGCCACAGAAGCCAAAAAAGTAGTTCTCGCACCAACTGAAGACAACATCAGAGTGCAAGGGGACGTTCGCGGATTGTTCGCAGGAAAAGTTATGGTGCAGGGAGACATCATAGGCTCACAAATCCGTGCCCCAAGACCAGCTATGGGCAGAGGATTCAACAGCCTGTTTGATGAGCTGATGGACTTTACACCTGCAATGCGTGAAATCAAATTCGCAGTAGTCTCCACCAATCCTAAAGACATCGTAATTGTCGGACCGAATACTGAAGTCCAGTTACACGAATCCCCTGTGGATGTAAGCAAAATAGAAGGTGTCAGCAACCTCGTTGACGTAAGCTACGAAGACATCGGTGGGCTAAAAGATGAAGTCAAAAAAGTAAGGGAAATGATTGAAATTCCTCTTAAAAGACCTGAACTCTTTGAAAAGTTAGGAATCGCCCCACCAAAAGGAGTTCTTATGCACGGACCTCCTGGAACAGGTAAAACATTACTGGCTAAAGCGGTAGCCAGCGAAAGTGACGCCCATTTCATCCTAATCAACGGACCTGAAATCATGAGCAAATACGTGGGCGGATCTGAAGAGAACCTCAGAGAATACTTTGAAGAGGCTGAAGAAAACTCACCTTCAATCATATTTATTGATGAACTTGACGCAATCGCTCCAAAAAGAGAAGAGACCAATGGTGAAGTTGAAAGAAGAACCGTTGCTCAACTTTTAACTTTAATGGACGGTCTTAAATCACGTGGACAAGTCGTGGTCATTGGTGCAACCAACAGGCCTGACTCCCTGGATCCTGCGCTTAGAAGACCTGGAAGATTTGACCGTGAAATCGAAATCGGAGTGCCTGACGCAGAAGAGAGAAAAGAAGTTCTTGAAATTCACACAAGAAACATGCCTCTTGCAGATGACGTTGATTTGGAAAAAATCGCCAACACAACCCACGGATTTGTAGGAGCCGATCTTGAATCATTATGTAAGGAAGCTGCAATGAGAGTAGTCAGAAGGATTCTTCCAGAAATCCAAAACGACGAAGAGATTCCAAAAGAAGTGATGGAAAAAATCGTGGTAACCGAAAATGACTTCAAAAACGCTCAAAAAGAAATTCAGCCTTCAGCCCTACGTGAAGTTCTTGTGCAAATCCCTGATATCAAATGGGATGACGTGGGAGGACTTGAAGACGTTAAACAGGAGCTAAAAGAAGCTGTCGAATGGCCATTAAAACATCCTGAAACCTTCCAACGCTTAGGAATAAGGCCTCCAAAAGGAACTCTGCTTTACGGAATTCCTGGAACCGGTAAAACATTGCTTGCAAAAGCGGTGGCAAGTGAAAGTGAAGCAAACTTCATTTCAGTTAAAGGACCGGAACTTCTATCCAAATGGGTTGGAGAATCCGAGAAAGGCATTCGTGAAGTGTTCAGAAAAGCTAAACAGGCTTCCCCAACAGTGATCTTTTTCGATGAAATCGATGCAATAGCCAGCGCACGTAGTGGAAGCGATGCTGACAGCGGCGTTACCAAAAGGGTTGTCAATCAGCTTCTGACTGAAATGGACGGTCTTGAAGAACTTGAGGACGTTGCAATCATAGCTGCAACCAACAGGCCGGACATTCTTGATGCAGGACTTATGAGACCTGGAAGATTTGACAGACACATTGAAGTCGGCGCCCCTGATGAAGAAGCAAGAGTCTCAATATTTAAAGTACATACCAAAGACATGCCTCTTGCTGATGATGTCAACCTCAAAAAATTAGCTAAAAACACTGACGGTTATGTCGGAGCAGACATTGAAGCGGTATGCAGAGAAGCTGCAATGCTTGCACTTAGAGATAACCTTGAAGCCAGTGAAATCCCGTACAAATATTTCAAAGACGCGATTGATAAAGTAAAACCTGGAAATGTGCCAAGCCAGGATGAACAGTTAGTTCAGTATATGTAAGGAAGAAAAACTCTACCTTTTCTTCCTTTTTCCTCCGATTTATTTTCTTTTTAATTTCTACCATTTTGGGAAGATATGGAATCTTCCCACAACCTCCGAAAAAAAAACTATTTTTTAGGCAGAATATTGTCCTGATCAACAATTCCCTTATGGAAATACTGGCGTTTGTATTCTATGAATGAAAACTTATGTCCGCTTACGCCCCATTTAGGATTGTATCCGAAAACATTAATGTAGTATTCCAAATCAGGACGTTCATTAGATAGAGCCTTTGCTACATCATACAATGCCTTGGTATCGTCAATGGCCCTGTGGAAATTTACCTCAGCGATGCCGTAATGTTTGACCGCATCAATCAGCTTATGAGGAAATTCCTTTCTGTCCTTTAAGACTGTCATAGTATCAATCCAGCCGAGATTTGACACTATACCGTCAGCCTCATCGGGAAAATGTCTTTTAAGAAGATGATAAACAAAGGACAGATCAAACTGGCAGTTATGTGCAATCATAAGTGTGCCTGGAGTCAGATAACTTTTTAAATCATTGGCAACACTTTGCTCGCTAACACCTTCCGTTATAAGCATTTCATCGGTAATGCCGGTCAATTCGACGATATTGGAAGGCAAGTCAAAGCCGACATTGATGAACTTGTCATATTCCTCAATTTCGCCGTCCTCAACCACAAGCATTGCAAGCTCTATAATCCTGCATTTCTCACTGTCAAGACCTGTTGTTTCTGTGTCAAAAAATATCTTTTTAATACTAATTCCTCCACTATAACAGTTCATGAGGTGAATCGTCCTTATTTCTCGGATAGTCCCTTGTTGTGAGAGGCTTGTTTATTTTCTCAAGCCTTGTGTCCAGAAATCTCCTTCCGTCTTCACTGGCGCAGAATATCGGAACTTTTACCCCATAATAATAGGGCTGGATTTCATCCGCATAATCTCTAACCTCCTTGGAAGCACATGCTGTTACTATATCCCCATATTCAAAAAGCATTTCAGCTTCGCTTCGTGTCACGCCGGTTGTGTGCGCCACAAAAATGTAAACGTTGACGTCATCATCGACTGGATACTGCCTAAGCTCCTTTATCATAGGGGACGGAATTACAGTAATTGCAATGTTTTTATATCCCTTATCAAGAGCTATTTTTAAACCTTCAAGCTGGTTTAGCTCTGCAGTTTCAGGATTAAGGA
>OMSA01000126.1 GCA_900313645.1 uncultured Methanobrevibacter sp. | reverse complement strand
CCTGAACTTCAAATCCAGAGGGTCGTCAATTATATAGAAATTTCCCAAGCTTTCCAACAAGTGATGATTGGAATCCTTATATGTTTCCTTTCCGGTCTTTAGGATTTTATCGACAAAATCCAGGTAGCATTGATTAATTGTTAACATAATAAAACAGTCCTTTAAATTATATCATACTATGTTTTGCATGATATATATTTTTAATTAATCATGATTCTACATGAATATTCAGTTTCCCTTTTATGTTTGATGAATGTAAACTATTTTTTTTATTTATTGACTTGAGTATATTCAATTATTTTTTCATGTGCATTGATAATGTAAAGTTTATATAATGTGTTGTATAGATATAGTTAAGGCTATATTATGTCGTGATTATAGTTTACAAATTAAAAAAGGGAGGTGAAAACGAGTGAAAAAAGCGACGACTTTGATAATATTTTCCATGTTTTTTGTTTTGATGTCGATGGCAGCAGTTTGTGCCAATGAAAACGCTACTTTTGATGACGCATTAAAGGTTGACGATTCCATAAACGATACGGTTGCTGATGATTCTGAAATTGGAACCTTTAATGACCTGTCCGATTTGATTAATGGTAATGATGACGTTATTGAATTAAATAAGGACTATAAGTATTCTCCTACGGATACTGTTGCTAAGGATGGAATTGCTATTAACAAGCCTATAACTATTAATGGTAATGGCCGCACTATTGACGCTTCAAATTCTGTCAGAATATTTATCGTCAATTCATCCAACGTCATTTTGAACAACATCAATTTCATAAATGGAACTGCATCAGATGGTGGAGCAATCCGTGCCAATGAATTTGAAAATTTCACTGTAAACAAGTGTAGTTTCTCAAATAACCATGCCGATGAGTCCGGCGGAGCAATCATAAGCAATGCTGACAATACCAAAATCACTGACTGTAACTTTGACAACAATCAGGCGGGGATATACGGAGGTGCGGTAAACTTAAAAGAGTGTTATTATCCAACAGTTAAAGACACTACATTCACTTCAAATAAGGCATCAAATTCAGGTGGAGCAATATACTCCGACAGTGATTTTGATGTATATGAAAACGTTACCTTTGAAGATAATGAAGCTTACTATTTAGGTGGCGCTCTTGCATTGAATGGTGTTCATAATCCTAAAGTCAACGACTGTCACTTTGATTCCAATAGTGCAGATCACCTCGGTGGAGGAATCTATTCAAACTCCGAGGGATGTGGGATAAGCAATTCCACATTTGTCAACGGTTATGCCGCATCAGGTGCAGGGGTATATATGTGTTTCGACGAATTGAATCCGGACAGGGATTCTCATGAATATATCAGGGATTCAAAGTTCATTGCAAACAATGCCCTTTATGGAGGTGCCGGAGTCACTGCAACTTCCCATGCAAAAATCAGCAATTCTGAATTCAGGGACAATAGTGCCGGAAATTACGGTGGTGCAGTGGATTTGGACCATGCGAGTCTGATCAATTCCACACTTGAGAACAATAGGGCCATATATGGTGGAGCCACCTATATCCATGATTCAGATGTCATAAACTCAACATTCAGGGATAATTCAGCAGAAGTCGGAAATGCAATCTATATTCTGAATTCATCAAATCTCGAAAACAATGATGTGTCCGACGATGACATATTCTTATATGACGATGACTTCCCGGGCAAAGTGGTGGGAGATGTACATGATAGTGATGATTTAATGCAAACTGACAACGGATATTGGGCATACTGCTCAGAAAAATATGCCTTAACTCCATATTCCGGTGTCTATGACACTTCCATGGAGAAACTGAAAAATTCAATCAACCACAAGCCTATTAAAGATTATCTTAAAATCCTGATATATTATTATGTTGATGTTTTCGAGGATTTGGACAGGTATGACTTCGCCAAACATGTATGGGAATTCACTGACGGACAATATTGGAACTCAAATGATGCTGTTGTACGTGAAGTAATAAGATTATATGATTCCGGACTCAGAGTATCCACCGAAAACGGATGCAAAGTCCTGGCGAACGGTACCCTGATGTATTTCAATTTCTCATCAATGGTGACACCGTCAGGCGAGCAGAACCTGTTCCTGTTCAAGTTCTCACAGGAGAACGTCCTCAATGAAACCTTGACCAAGGAGGCATTGATAAACAAAACAGTTTATCTCGGAGACACAGTTGAATACAGGATTGTAATCAACAATAAAGGTGCATCCCCTGTTTATGGCAATTGGATTGAGGATAAGGATTATTCTGCAGGTTTAATATATAAAACCTGGAGGGCTGAAGTGGGAAACTGGACCTATAGCGAGGAAACCGGCCGCTGGACTTTGGACGTTTTGGAGCCGGGCAAGTCAGCGTCAATTATCCTGACATTCGGCGTGACCATGGAAGGCCTGCTTTACAATAACGCAACATCAGGTCTTGGTGTGGTAAATGTCAGTAAAAGCGGTGACGGTTTCAAGGCACATACCCGCAATCTGACAGTTGAAAAGAGAACAATAACTCCTCAAGTCAATCTAAGCGATTTGGCAATATTTGAAATCGTTGTCAGAAATACAGGTGATGTGGATTTGGATAACGTTTTCGTGTGTGAAAGCGAATATGGTTCAGGTCTTGTTTATCAGGACTTCACTTCCAGGGTCGGGACCTGGAAGCACAGTGTAAATGGTGACGGAAAGCATGTCTTCACATTGGATGGAGTGCTTGAGATGGATGAATCAGCAAGTTTCAGGGTAATGTTCAGGACGGTTAAAACCGGAAACTTTACAAACACTGTTACAGCTGGTTTCAACAATACCACTCTTTCAAATTCCACCAATAAAACAGAAGTTTTAGAGAAAAAAGATCAGAATACCTCTGAAAACCAAACTGACAATACAACTGATGATAAAATCAACAAGACAACTTCCGAAGGCAGCAAAACAGACAATACAAGCAACAGTTCTGAAAAAAAGGCCGCTGATGATAAGAAGAAGGTGGTTTTCAAATCAGGAACTGATGAAAAGGCCACAGGGAATCCATTGCTGATTCTGATTTTGGCTTTAATGTTTTTACCGTTAAGAAGATTTAAAAAATAAATCTTCCACTTTTTTTATTTTTTTTCTAATTTTCATGATGGTGGATAGTTTATTCACTATTTACATTTAAATTTGAATAATTTATATTATTTTTATTTTTTTTAATTATTATGTTAACTTAAACTTTATATATCATTTCCTATAAAAATATTAATGCTATATATTTTTGTCTTTAATATAGTTAAAAAATTAAAAGGGGGTGAAAAACAAGTGATTAAAAAGACGAAGCTATTGATAATTGCTTTATTGCTACTGTTCGTTTTGTCGATGATGCTGTTGATGTTGAAACTCCCAAGTTAGGCCAAGAACAGACAGGAGAGGTTTTATCTGATGATTCTGTTGGAAATTTCACTGAATTGTCAGGTTTAATTTCTCAAAGTACTAGTGGAAGCACTATTAACTTGACTAAGGATTATAAGCGCCTTCCAAATGAAGGCTATAGTTATGGAATTACTATTGGTAATCAATTAACCATCAATGGTAATGGCCATACTATTGATGCTTCTAATGGCGCAAGAATTTTTAGTGTTTATGGGTCTAATGTGGTCTTGAAGAATATTACTTTCACCAATGCCTATAACTCTAATTCATTAGGTACTGGAGCCGGAATTTTTGTATCTGAAGGTTCAGGAAACTTTAAGGTAATCAATTCAACATTCAAGAATCTGGTAGCATCTGGCGCTTCAGCGCTTGATATACGAGGTAGTAATTCTGAAGTATGGGATTGTAACTTCATTGATAATGTGGCATTTAAGCAGTATGCAGCAGCAATATTTTTATATGGATATAATGGAAAAATTATAAATACTACATTTACCCACAATGTTGCCCACACCACTTCAAATCAAATGTATAATGATGGTGGAGCGGTCTATATTTTTTGTAATTATGCCACAATCGATGGCTGTAATTTTACTGGCAATATCCAAAGTGAAAGCGGTGGAGGGGCCCTCTACTGTGGCGGAGGTTATGGTACCTTAAAAAACTGTAATTTCATCAACAATTCTGCAAACACTCACGGAGGAGCTGTCTCCATTTTAGGTCCAAGATGGACTCTTTTCAATAATTGTTTTGAAAATAACACTGCTTCCACTGCCGGAGGAGGATTGTATCACAATGCGCAAAGTGGAAAGTTATCCAACATGACATTCGTTAACAACTCCGCCCATATGGGTGGTGGAGCACATCTTTCCTATGATTATTATCGCGTAACTGACATGAATTATGCTTATACTACCTTATCTGATTCAAGATTCATTAATAATCATGCGATATATGGTGGA
>OMSA01000152.1 GCA_900313645.1 uncultured Methanobrevibacter sp. | reverse complement strand
AGGACGAGTGGAAAAAGAGTATAGTATTCAGTAAAAATAAAATAGAATTTGAAGCTAGATAGCTTCTTTTAATTCTTTTATAGCCTGTCTAGCTTTAGCGTAAATTTCATTTTCATCCAGTTCAGTCAATTTTTTGTTTTCCATTAAAATTTTACCGTCACAAATAGTTGTATCAACGTTTGAACCATTTGCTGAATAGATAACGTTGGAACTTAAGCTTGAACTGTCCGGAGTCATGTTTGCGGCATTGGTATCAATTAAAATGATATCCGCTTTTTTACCGACCTCAATGGAACCTATCTCATCTGATAAGCCAAGAGTTTCAGCACCCTTAATGGTTGCCATTTCAATAGCTTCATCGGAAGATAGAACCTTAGGATCAAGTGTTGAAACTTTCTGAAGCAGACTTGCGGTTTTAAGCTCTTCAATCAAATCAAGATTGTTGTTTGAAGAGGCTCCGTCGGTTCCGATGGAAACGCAAATGTCATTTTCAATCAGTTTTGAAACTGGAGAAACACCTGATGCAAGTTTCATGTTACTGCAAGGGTTGTGTGAAACCTTAACGCCATGCTTTTTAATGATTTCTATTTCCTCATCGCTTAGCCATACGCAGTGTGCGGCAACAACGTCAGGACCTAAAAATCCTATTTTTTCAAGATATTCGAAAGGCCTTAGACCCTTTTCATCAAGGCTGTCATTAATTTCCTTTTGAGTTTCTGAAACATGAATGTGAATGCCCATGTTGTATTCATCAGCAAGTTCACGCACTTTTTTTAAGAGATCTTCGGAAGCTGTATAAGGGGAGTGAGGACCTAAAAACACTTTTATTCTTCCGTTTGCCATTCCGTTGCAGGAATTGAAGAGTGTCATGTTTTGATTGATTTCATTTTCCCTTCTCTCAGCATCTCCAAAGTCGATCATTCCATATGATAGAACCGCCCTTATGCCTGCATCCTCAACAGCGCGGGCAACGTCTTCCATATAAAAATACATGTCAGAGAATGTTGTTGTTCCTGACTTAATCATTTCAATAGCACCCAATAGGGCACCGATATAACAGTAATCACCATTAAGATTAGCTTCCATCGGCCAAATGTGGTCATTCAACCAGCTGTCAAGACTCAAGTCGTCAGCCAATCCTCTAAATAAAGTCATTGATAAATGAGTATGAGTATTAATCAATCCCGGAAGCAATATTTTTCCATCGGCATCGATGATTTTTTCAACACCCGCCTCATCGATTTCATCAGCGATTTCGGCTATTAAATTGCCTTTGATAAGTAGGGATTGCTTTTTGTTTTCAAAATTATTCGGATTTAAAATTAATGCATTTTTGATTAAAATAGTATTATCGGTCATAATAACACCTAAAAAAATAAAAAAAAGTTAGCTAAAAACTATTTATAAGTTTTTGATAGCTAATTTGATATCTTCTGCTTTAACAGTTTTACGTTTTGCGATTTTAGCAACGCTGTTAGCTTCTTTAGCAACATCACGAGCAACTTCTTCTAAGTATGCAGCTAATTCAGCTTTTGCATCTTCACTTACTCTTTCCGCACCAGATTCTTTGATAATTCTAGCGATAGGAGCTTTTGGTATTTCAGACATGTTTTTCACCTCACATAAAGTCAGTTAAAACTTATTATTAATGATATGTAATAATAAGTTAAATATCATATAAGATATCTTAATATTTAAATATTTTGCAAAATCACGCCATAATTTTAAAATTAATTGATGTAATAATAAAAAATCTAAAAATAAAAGTGTAATAATTTTATATCATTAAAAAAAGTTTTAATAACATAACTAATAAAATATTATAAGAAAAAAAATTCGAGAAGATATGATGAAAATTAAAATTGCTGTTCCTTCCAAAGGAAGAATAAGTGATCCTTCAATAGAACTCCTAGAACGGGCGGGATTAGGATTAATCGATAAAAACAATCGAAAACTAATTTCAAAGACATTTAACGAAAATATAGAAGTTATGTTTGCAAGAGCATCCGACATTCCGGAATTTGTCAATGATGGTGTGGCAGATATGGGAATAACCGGTGTCGATTTGATTAAAGAAAACGAGGCGGATGTCTGTGAGCTGCTTGATTTGAGATTTGGAAAAACAAAGCTGGTTCTGGCCGCTCCTGAAGACTCAGGCATTGACAGTGTAGGTGACATTAGGGAGGACATGAAAATTGCAACAGAGTTTCCTGTTCTTACTGAAAAATACCTGAAGGAAAATGATTTGGATTTGAAAATCGTTAAGTTGAGCGGATCTACTGAAGCGGCTCCATTCATTGGAATAGCTGATTTGATTACTGACCTGACAAGTACAGGAACAACACTTAAAATGAACCATCTCAAAATCATTGATACAATTTTGGACAGCTCAATAATGCTTATTGCAAATAACGAGAGCCTGAAAAACAAAAAAGAACTCATCGAATCCGTAAGCACAAGCATAAATGGTGTACTTGACGCTGCCAGAAAAAAACTGATCATGATGAACGTGGATGAAGCTGATTTGAACAAAGTAAAGGACGTCATGCCGTCAATGGGAGGTTTGACAATATCAGAAGTTCTATCCGAAAAAAGGACGGTTGCGGTTCAGGCTGTAATTGATGAAAAAGAAGTATTTGACCTTGTAAACGATTTGAGAAATGCAGGTGCCAGAGATATTTTGGTCGTGCCGATAGAA
>OMSA01000181.1 GCA_900313645.1 uncultured Methanobrevibacter sp. | reverse complement strand
CTTTTTTTACTGATATTTTATGGAAAAGCTATTACTTATTGGAATTGATACAAGAAGTATGCTTAACAGTGCTTTAAAGCTAGATTATGATATTTATTCAACAAGCTATTTCTCAACATCCGACACTCCCTCCATCAAAAATCAGAAGATTATTCTACAGGAAAGTGACGGGGAAAGCTGCGGAATCTTTGAAGACAACTTCAACAGCAAAAACATTCTGGAAATATCAAAGGACTACATTGAGGAAGTTGACCATATAATTCCAATTTCAGGGGTATCTCCAAGTGACTTTTCAAAAAAAGATCGAAAGAAGATTTTGGGAAATCATGAAGTGGGAGACATTGAGGACAAGTTCCGATTCTACAGAAAAATCAAAAATGAATTTTTAACCCCCATGACTTTTCATGCATCTGATATGGATGAAGCATTTGAAATAGATACGAATCATCCAGACATTCAATTTATTTTAAAGCCGGTTAAAGGAAGTGGAGGGTATGATGTCAACCTATTGAATAATGACATTGATATTGAATTTAGTGACAATGAATTCATCCTGCAGGAATATGTCTCCGGAATCAACTTAAGTTCATCGGTATTGTCCAGTGAAAATAAAACAAAAACCGTTACAAATACCCGGCTGCTTACGATGAATGACTTTGGAGTTGAAAATTCATTCATATATGTGGGAAACATTTTGCCCCTGACGGAAAAATCAATAATGGGAGATGTTGATGACATAGGCAACATCAATGAGAAACTGAGTGATACAAGTGAAAGTCTGATTGACAAGTTCGGCCTTATCGGATCCAATGGTGTGGATTATATCCTTAATGAAAAGGGCCTGTATGTCATAGAAATCAATCCAAGACTGCAGGGCACATTCGAATGCGTTGAAAAAACATTTGGAATGAACATGCTTGAAGCACATATAAAAGCATGCCATGGCGAAGTCATGGAGATTCCAAAGGCACAATGCTATACCTACAAAAAAATAGTTTACTCACCCGCAAGAATGAAATACCGTCCTATGGATTTGGACAACATCTACGACCTGCCGCATACAGGTTCCATCACCGAAAAGGATGAGCCCTTGCTTACAATAATTGACAGTGATGTCGATTTTGAAAAATTATATGAAAAAGTGGAATCAACTGGCGAAATTGTTGATAAGTCAGCTAGAAGAAGCCAACCAGATGTAAAATAAAAATTATTACCCCAATTGTTATCAAAAAAGTAGTAATAATCATTGCACGAGTCATCCAGATAAATAACTTAGCCTTATTGTCTGGGTCCTTCATAAATTGGTCAATTGGATTTCTTCTCATTATTACACCATTTCCAGTAAAAAATATTTTTACAGTAACTTAATAAAATAATTTTTTTTTCAAAAATAACAAAAAATTTAACCTTGAATTTAAAAAATAATAAAAAATAGAAGAAAATGAAGAAAATAAAGAAAAATTTAAGCTTCTGCATTATTTGCAGCTTCAATCATAATATGTTCTAAAGCATTTACTCTACGTTTAGTAGCTTCGATTTCCTCAGCCAGCAGGAAAATAGTTTTTTCTACTTCACCAAGTTCAATCAAAAACTTAAGGGATTCCTCAAATTTCTTAGCAGCTTCGTCTAACTGTATGGTTGTGTCGGAAAATCCGTAACCTCTGTCAATGATGGATCTATCTTCCATTTTAACGTTTGTTACAGGTACAGATACACCCATAACATTTCTGGAAGTAATTTTTACATCAATAGATTCTTTAACAGATAATGCTGATTTTCTAACAGCCAAATCACCCATAGCAATTTGAGCTTCAAGTAAAGCTTGATATGCTTCTTTTAGACTTTTTTCTGCTTTTTCACGAATACCTTTGACACGATCCAAGATATCAAAAAACTCTTTAATTAAAGCATCCCTTTTCTCTTTGAGTAAACCATGCCCTTTAACAGCTAGTTTAGTCCTATTTTTAAGGGACAATAATTCCATACGAGTTGGATTAATTCCATCTATAATATCTTGTGCCATTTAATCACCTACATTACTGTAATGAGATTAGTCATCTTTTGGAAGGTATTGTTCAATAAATTCTTCTTTAACCCTTTTGAGCTCTGTTTTAGGTAAGATTTTAAGTAAATTCCAACCAAGATCTAAAGTTTCAAAGATAGTTCTGTCTTCGTCTTTACTTTGAGTAATAAACTGGTCTTCAAATGCTTGAGCAAACTCTAAGAACTTTTGGTCCCTTTCAGTAAGTGCTTCTTCCCCTACAACCGCAACGAGGTCTCTTAATTCACGACCTTCTGCATAAGCAGAATAAAGTTGGTCAGAT
>OMSA01000130.1 GCA_900313645.1 uncultured Methanobrevibacter sp. | reverse complement strand
GCGTCATAGCACATTGTGGACTTGTCAAACTTACCGCTGTCAAAAAGAATGTCTGCCCTTTTCATGATCATGGCTTTTTCATCAATCTTATCGCCTTTCCAATCGTCGATAGGAATCTTTTCAAAATATATTATGTGAAATTCATCTCTGGGATCAATTCGTCCACCGTACATCTTTTTGAATTCTCTGAGCATGTCCTTGGAGTCTTTAAAACCTTCCTCAACGGCCAGCTCATCATTGTCCTTGATTTGTTCAAATGGTATGGTTTCAACATCTGTGACGAACGCTTCAAAAATCTTCATTTTTTCCTTGGAGACCAAATTCCAGTAACAGTATAATCTGTCACCTACCTTAAGAGGTGTTTTCCATGCTTTACGTATTGTCCTGGTCTTTTTACCTGTAATAACATCAATATCATTACTTGAAAATGACAAAATCGGCATATTTACACTCCCTAAATTATCTGTTCTCCGAATTCTCCGGATTTCACTTTGACAACTCCGTCAAAGTACGGCTTAATCTCACGGGCTAATTCCGCCAAATCATGAGGGTTTGGAACTTCCACCTCTTCCAAAGCGGGATCCAAAACGTTTTTATTTCTGAACTGTTGAATTGTATAAACTTCAGCTTCAATCTCATCAACGAGATTGTGAATATCCTTTTTTGTGTGCAGTGTCGGAACATAGGTTGTCCTTATCTCCAGGTGAACGCCTGCCTGATTGATGAGGTCCATTGATTTTTTAACCTCGAAACCCACATTTGCTCCGGTAATCTTTCTGTATTTTGAAAAAGTGGTTTTGACGTCAAGTGAAACATAATCAAGTATATTCAAATCCAGAATCTTTTTAAGCTTTTCCGGATAGATTCCGCTGGTGTCCAGTTTGGTTTTAAGACCGATTTGGCGAACATACTTTAAAATCTGAATTACCGCATCCGTTTGAACAAGCGGTTCTCCGCCGGATATTACAACGGCATCTAAAAAATCGGCTGAAGAGTCAATTTCATCCTTAATTTCCTCAAATGACTTTTCAGAATTGTCTTCCAGAAGTTCCACATTATGGCAATATCTGCATGCCAACGGACATTTTGACATGAAAATGACCAGACTCATGTTTCCGTGAAATTCTACAGTAGATATTACGCTTCCACCGACAAACATTAGCTTAAAACCTCTTTTAAAATTTCAATGAACTTCTTGTCTTCCTCCAATGTGCAGATACTGATTCTTATCCAGTATTCATCCAGTCCCTTAAATGAGGTACAGTCCCTTACGATTATACCTTTCTTCATTAATTCCAAAGCAAGTTCGGATGCTGTAAAACCTGTATCCTTTACATTGATTAGCATGAAATTTGATTTTGAAGGAAAAACATGCAAACCGTCAATTTTTGAAACCTCATCATAGAGAAACTGTCTTGATTCTATTCCCTTTCTAATTGACTGTTCGATGTATTCGCTGTCCCTGAATGTATTTAAAGCCGCGACAAATGACAGTCTTGTCAGTGAAAAGACAGGCTTGATTCTGTGCATATACTCAATGATTTCATCACATGCAAGACCGTAACCTATTCTCATACCTGCAAGGCCCAGTACCTTGGACATGGTGCGTATGATGAATATGTTGTCAAATTCATTGATCAAATCCTTGTTTGTGACCTCAGAATATTCAAAGTAGGCCTCATCAATAACAATCAGGACATCAGGATTTTTGCCTGCAATATCCATCAGAACTTCCTTTTCAATCAGGGTTCCTGTCGGATTGTTTGGAGTAAGACGGAAGCGGGACAATGAACTCGTCTCCCTCATCGATAAATGTTTTTGCAAGCACGTCAATGATTTCATCTGCACCGTCACCGCCTATGATTACCTGTGATGATTCGACGCCTGAATACTTGGCGACTTCCGCCACCAGCTCATGCAGCTGTGATTCAGGGTATCTGTTAATTGATTTTATTTCATCCTCAATGGCCTTCATGGCTTTGGGGGACGGTCCCCACGGATTTTCATTGGAACCTAACTTAATGATGTCTTCCTTTTTCAAGTTGAAATCCTGGGCAATCTCGTCCTGAGATCTGCCGGGAACATATGAATCCATTTCTTCTACAATCTGTCTTGCCTTCATAATCTAATCTTCCTTATACTGTTTGGAAAGCTTTACATAATTTTTAGCGTTATTCGCAATCATTTCAATTTGTTCATCGGACACTTCTTTTATCGCCTTTGCGGGAACTCCCAGAATCAGACTTCCCTCTGGAAATTCCTTTCCTTCACTTACAACCGCTCCGGCACCTACAATTGAATTTTTAGAAATGTGCGCTCCGTTTAAAACGGTTGCGTTCATTCCGATTAAAACGTTGTCTTCCAGTGTGCAACCGTGTACAACCGCACCGTGACCTACAGATACGTTCTTTCCTATTTTAACCGGAAATCCTTTTGTACAATGAACAACACAATTGTCCTGAACATTAGAATTGTCATCAATGGTTATTGAGTCGGTATCTCCTCTGACTACCGCTCCGTGCCATATTGAGACATTCTCACCTAATTCAACTTCACCAATTACTTGTGCACCAGGGCATATTACAATAGAGTCTTTTTTATTTTCCATAATATCGCTTATTTTTTCTTGTTTTTATCCTGCACAATATGATTTTGTTTTACCAATATTCTGGTATCGGAGGGTACATCATCATACAACAAAACCCCTGAACCAATAGTTGAATTATAACCTACTTTAACACCCGGTGAGAAACTTGAGTTTATTCCTGTTTTAACGGAATCCCCGATGATTGAACCCAGTTTACGTCTTCCACTGTCAATCATCTGATTTTTAATTTTGGTTTTGACTGAACGGTTGTCGAAACGTAGATTTGCAATGTTAGTTCCTGCAGCTATGTTACAGTTGGACCCGATTACTGAATCCCCGACATAACTCAAGTGGCTAACGTTTGTATTTTCCATAATAATTGAGTTTTTAATTTCAACGGCATTTCCAACATGGACGTTATCTCCCAAGTAGGAATTGCCTCTGATATAAGAATTAGGGCCTATATCACAGTTTTTACCTATGTAAACGTTACCTTCAATGTAAACTCCCGCACGGATAATGCTTCCTTCATCCAAAAAGATTTCACCGTGGATATGAGCTCCGTCTTCAATGTGGCCTTTGATTTCTGTTTTGATTTGGCCGATTAACTCTTCATTGACCTCAATCAACTCCCAAGGCCTTCCAACGTCAATCCAATCCTTATTGGTTTTGTGGCCAATTACCTTTTTGCCGTCTTCAATCTGAAGTGTGACTGAATCGGTTATCTCATACTCTCCCCTTTCGGAAATTTCTGTTTTTTCAATCTTTTCGAAAATGTCCTTGTTGAACACGTAAATTCCCGCGTTTACAAGGTTACTTGGAGCCTCCTCTTTTTTTGGCTTTTCAACAATGCTTTTGATGTTTCCGTTTTCAATTTCAACGACACCAAATGCGGAAGGATCTTCAACTTCAGTCAAAAGCATCAAAGTGTCAGGCTTCATGTAATTGTACTTTTTGATGATTTCATTAATGATTTCGTTATCCAATATGATATCTCCGTTTAAAACCAGCAGACTGTCCTTAATGAAATCCTTTCCATAGCCGATAGCATTTGCTGTACCCAAGAAGTCTTTTTGAGTTTTATAAGAAATGTTTACTCCGAAATCACTTCCGTCACCGAAGTAATCCCTAACCATTTCCTCTTTATATCTTACGATTAATAAAATATCTTTTATACCGTTATCCCTTAATGATTCAATGTTATATTGGATAATCGGTTTTCCAGCGACTGGCAACATGGTTTTAGGCTTTGTAAGTGTTAATGGCCTCATCCTGGAACCTTCACCAGCACTCAATATAATTGCTTTCATTTTATTATCCTCTAAATTATCTAATAATATTATATGTTTTACTCGTTACTTATTAATTAATTTATCTAATCAAATAACTAATTTTAAATAATAGTTTTTATAAAATCAAATTATATTAGCTATGCTAATGGCAAAAATTTAAAGGAGATAATAAAATGACCGTATATGTTTGTTTACACTGCGAATACAGATTTGATTCAGAAAAAGGTGACCCTGCATACAACATTCCTGCTGGTGCAACTCCTGCAGATATGCCAGATGACTGGGTTTGCCCAGAATGTGCTGCTTTAGGTATTGAAGCATTTATTGCTGAAGAAGAATAAATCTTCTTCAAATTTTTTTTATTTTTTTAAAGAAAAACTATTTTTTTTATATCCGACTATTTTTATTGAAAATTACTCTTAAAAAGAAAATTTATATAAGGTTATATTCAAATATGTAAATGAGTGCAAATTATTTTGCATTATAAACAAGAATTTTAGCGTGGGAAAAAAATGCAGAGAAGAAAAAAACTGATTATAGCTATTCTGTTAGTAGTTCTTGTAGGATTATTAGCTTCAATCTATGGTGCATTGACTGCTGGTCCTGATTTAACCCAAGCAGATAGTGATATACTAATTTTAGCTGCAGATAAATATGAACAGTCTAATGGTGGAGTGGACATGGCGTTTATGATTCACTTAGAAAACGGAAGCTTCAAAAATTACACTCCGATTTACCCAGGTGGAATGACACACCCAACTCAACCGGCATCCAGCGCAATAGGCGGAGGAAAAATGTATCTACACGACTCCCTTTATGATGATCTGGATAAAGGTATGGACTACGCAAAAGAAATCGTTGAATACAACACCAACTTCACACCTGATGCAGTTGTTGTAGTTTACGATGAAGGAGTGGACAGAGTTATTGATTCCATAAGACCATTAGAAGTGGATGGTGTAGAAACCAACCTTAGTGCCGCAGACATTATTCGTGAAAACGACGCATATAACGGATACTCCAGTAATGCAGGAGTTACAGGAACAATGTCCAGAGGAGATGCTGTTATGGTATTAGTAAAAGCACTTGCCCAAGCAGCAGCAAACCCTGATAAGAAAGCTACAATGGCACAAGCAGCTTTAAAAGAATATTCTAATGGAAATATCGTAATGAAACCTGAAGGTTCATTCACAAAATTACTAGCTACAAAAGGAATTGAATCGTTAGGTGGTTAATCTTTAAAACCTGAAGGTTCATTCACAAAATTACTAGCTACAAAAGGAATTGAATCGTTAGGTGGTTAATCTTTAAAGAATTCTTATTCTTTAAAGAACTTTTTTTATTTTTAAAAAAAAATAGATTAAAGATGAAAAATCATCTTTATATGTTGTCATTAATTATTTCTAAGCATGTTTCACAGATAGCTTCAGCTCTTGCGCTGTCACGAGACTCTAAAGTTATTCTGATATAATCTTCTGTACCAGAAGGTCTTACTAAAACCCAACTGTCATCTGCAAATGTCAATCTTACACCATCAAGAGAATTAATCTCGACAATATCATCAAAAGCATCTGTAAGTAAGCTTTCCATATTCTCCATGACTTTAAACTTGGCTTCTTTTGAACATGTTACCTTTTCACGGATGTTC
>OMSA01000134.1 GCA_900313645.1 uncultured Methanobrevibacter sp. | reverse complement strand
AAAAAAATTAGATCAAATGATTAATCATTTTACTTGTACAAGGTGATTTAATGGCAGAAGAAAACATGAATGAAGAAGTAAGAGTGGGAGTATTTGTCTGCCACTGTGGTGTAAACGTTGGAGGAGTCGTAGACTGCCCTGAAGTAGCAGAATACGCAAAAACCTTACCAAACGTTGAATTTGCGACCGATTACAAATATATGTGTTCCGACCCTGGTCAAGGTATGATCCAAGACGCAATTAAAGAACACAACTTAAACAGAGTAGTTGTAGCTGCTTGTTCTCCAAGACTTCACGAACCTACATTCCGTAGATGTGTAGAAGAAGCTGGATTAAACAAGTTCTTATTTGAATTTGCTAACTTAAGAGAACAAGACTCCTGGGTACACATGACCATGCCTGAAGAAGCTACTGCAAAAGCAAAAGACTTAACCCGTATGGCTGTCGCAAAAGCAAGATTACTCGAACCTTTAGAAGCATCTAAAGTAGCAGTAGAGAAGAAATGTCTCGTTATCGGTGGTGGAGTAACCGGTATCCAATCTGCATTAGACTTAGGTGACATGGGATTCGAAACCTACTTAGTAGAAAGAAACCCAACCGTCGGAGGAAGAATGGGTCAATTAGATAAAACCTTCCCTACCCTCGACTGTTCCATGTGTATTCTTGCACCAAAAATGGTAGACTGTTCCAAACACGAAAACATTAACTTACTCACTTACTCTGAAGTAAAAGAAGTTGACGGTTACATCGGTAACTTCGACGTAACTGTTGAAAGAAAAGCAAGATACGTTATTGAAGACGACTGTACTGGATGCGGACAATGTCAAGAAATTTGTCCTATTGAAATCCCTAACTACTACGACGAAGGTGTCGGAATGGTAAAAGCTATTTACATCCCATTCCCTCAAGCTGTACCTCTTGTAGCTACTATTGATAAAGACTACTGTATTGACTGCGGTCTTTGTGAAACCGTATGTGGTCCTGATGCAATCGACAGAAACCAAGAACCTGAAGAAATCGTTCTCAGAGTCGGTACTATTATTGCAGCAACCGGTTACGACCCATATGACCCTACCGCAAAATACGAATACGGATACGGCAGATACAGCAACGTAATTACCGGTCTTGAAATCGAAAGATTAATCAACGCATCCGGTCCTACCGCTGGTCACGTAGTAAGACCTTCCGATGGTGCAACTCCTAAACGTGTAGCATTCATCCACTGTGTCGGTTCAAGAGACGAACAAATCGGTAAAGCATACTGTTCCAGAGTATGTTGTATGTACTCCATGAAGAACGCTCAATTATGTATTGACCACGAACCTGACACTGAAGTAACCTGTTACTACATGGATATCCGTTCCTTCGGTAAAGGATACGAAGAGTTCTACAAAAACTCACAAGAAAAATACGGTATTGAGTTCTTAAGAGGACGTCCTGCTGAAATTATCGAAAACGAAGACTTAAGCTTAACCATCAGAGCAGAAGATACCTTACTCGGTAAGATCACTGAATACACCTATGATATGGTAGTATTATCTGTTGGTTTAGAACCTCCTGCAGGATCCAACGAACTCAGACAAACCCTCGGTTTATCCAGAACCAGTGACGGTTTCTACATGGAAGCTCACCCTAAGCTCAGACCTGTTGACACCTTAACTGACGGTGTATACATTGCTGGTGTAGCACAAGGTCCTAAGGATATTCCTGACTCCGTAGCACAAGGTTCCGCTGCAGCATCAAGAGCAGCTATCCCAATGGCTAAAGGAGAAGTAGAAATCGAACCTATTACTGCAAGTACTGATGAAACCGTTTGTGGTGCATGTGAAGTATGTGTTGAATTATGCCCATTCGGTGCTGTAAGTATTGAAGGTGAAGGCGACGAGAAACACGCTGCTATCAATGTCGCATTATGTAAAGGATGCGGTACTTGTGTAGGAGCATGTCCTTCCGGTGCTATGAACCAGAACCACTTCAAGACCGAACAAATTATGGCACAAATCAGTGCAGCTCTTGAAGACGTAGCAAAATAAGTAAACTTTAATTAGTTTGAAGGGTTTTCCCTTTAAACTTTTTTTAAGTTTTCTAAAATAGGGTTTTTCCCTATTTCTTTCTTTTTTTTAATCAATTTAATACATTCTTTTGAACTATTTTTATTCAGTATTTAGGTTTTTTAATTTTGGATATTTTCCCTATTTTTTTAACTATTTTTATTCAGTATGTGGATTTTTTAATTGGATATTTTTCCATTTTTTTTAAAATATTCATATTTTTCACGTCTAAACAATAACTTTTATTTAACTTGAAAATTATATTTTATATTAATGATAATTTTATGATGCTAAATCATTATCATAATTAAATTTATAACATTATTTATTTCTTATTAGGTGTGAATTATGGCTCAATATGAAGAAAAAGTAACTAAATTCAATGAACTGATGAAAGACCACAATGACTGGATGAGAAACAGCATAAATCTTATCGCAAGTGAAAATGTAACAAGCAGCGCTGTAAAAACTGCAATGGTATCAGATTTATCCCACAGATATGCAGAAGGCCAGGCTTATGAAAGATTCTATCAGGGATGCACATACATCGATGAAATCGAGGATATTACCAAAAAGCTCTCCTGTGAATTATATGACTGTACTTATGCTAACGTTCAGCCTGTATCAGGTGTAACTGCAAATATGGCAGCTTTCTTCGGCTTCTCCAATATTGGAGACAAGATGATGGCAATGAACATTCCTTACGGCGGACATATTTCCCATGCAAAGGTAAGTGCTGCAGGTATTTGTGGATTAACCACTTACGACCATCCATTCGATCCATCAATCATGAACATCGATATTGATGCAATGAATAAGAAAATCAGAGAACTTGAACCTAAGATTATTCTCTTTGGTGGAAGCTTGTTCTTATTCCCACACCCTATTAAAGAAGCTGTTGATGCGGCTAATGAAGTGGGAGCCACTATTTTATACGATGCTGCTCACGTGCTTGGTCTCATCGCTGGAAAACAGAAGGAGCTACCGCAATGATGGCAAGTACCCACAAGACCTTCCCGGGTCCACAAGGTGGAATCATATTATCTCAGGAAGAAAACAAGGATTTAATTGATAATGCTGTTTTCCCAGGTGTAGTAAGTAATCACCACCTGCACCATCTGGCGGGTCTTGGAATAGCTACTGCCGAGATGCTTGAATTCGGTGAGGATTATGCAAAGCAAACCATTAAAAATGCTCAGGCTTTAGCTGCTGCTCTTGCTGAAGAAGGTTTCAATGTAATGTGCGAGGATTTAGGATACACCAAATCTCACCAGGTGGCTATGAACACCGTGGATGTTAAAAGGCCTGCAATTCTTGCCAAGGAATTGGAGCTGAACAATGTGATTTTAAACAAGAACCTTATTCCAGGAGACATGCAGGATGACAGTGATGACCCATCAGGTATTAGAATTGGTGTTCAGGAAATCACCAGACGTGGAATGAAGGAAGATGAGATGAAGGATGTTGCTCACTTCATCAAGAGAGTAGCATTCGATGATGATAATATCAAGGAAGAAGTTACTGAATATATGAATGAATACACTAAGATCCACTATGCTTTCAAAGTGGACGAAGGTTATGAATACATTCAATATTAAATAAATTTTACAATAATATACGTTAATTTTAATGTATTGTTCTAATGATATTATTAATTTTAACGCATTGAAATTTTAAGGATTTTAATTGATTAATTAATTTCCTTATTTTTATTTTCTAATCTATATCTATATCTACTATATTATCTAAAAATT
>OMSA01000136.1 GCA_900313645.1 uncultured Methanobrevibacter sp. | reverse complement strand
CTTGATGACTTTTCTTGAAAGTTCAGCCACTTCCTCCTGGATTTCAATTCCTATGCATTTGCAGCCGAATTTTTCTCTAAATAGGATCAATGTCAATGGTAGAGGTCCGCTTCCTACAAAGACGAATGTCTTGTCGTCATGCCAATGCGCCAACTTGGATTCATTGGTAAGCAGGCCTTGGTATCTTTCATAGAAATGAAATGTATCCAGTGTTGCATGAGGGTCGTCTGATTCGATAATATCCATTGCATTGCTTGTTTCCAGTCTTGCTCCGATATATAAATAGAATTTTCTGATCAATTTCAAAGCTTTATTCATCTTTTCATCGTCTAAAATGTGCTTTGCAGAATCGAAGTCTATTTCAGTATCATGTGCGATAACCTCGATTTCATCTAATAATTGTGTTATCTCATCTAAGTCAACAGAATTTAATGAAGATATGTCATCAAGAGAATCGACTCCATAGCTTTCTAATTTTTCTGCGATTTCTTCAATTTTTGGCCAATATTTCCAGCAACTCATAGTAAATTTTATTAAATTACTTGTAAATAAACATTTAGTTTTTTTAAATTCAAATTTATTACTTTTTAGGCTGGAGAGTAATATTTTTAGGATATTTTGCATGAAATCAAAATTCAAGGATAATTATATTAATAAACTAACTTTAACTATTAACATGAAAGGAATTATAGGTGCAATTGCCGGCGATATCATTGGTTGTTCTAAAGACTCCTTAATTAAAAATCTCAAATATTTTGGTAATAGATATCCGAATGCGGGTTACGGTAAAATGTTCAGCAACTGGCTGGCTCAGGATTCACCAAGGCCGTACGGAAGCTGGGCTAACGGGTCTGCCATGAGGGTATCTCCATGTGCATGGGTTGCGGAATCTTTGGAGGAAGCACGTAGATTGGCTAAACTGTCAGCTGTTGTAACTCATGATCATAGGGAGGCCGTTAAAGGTGCCCTTGCAACTTCAGATGCCATTTATCTTGCAAGAATAGGTGCCAAAAAGGATGAAATCAGGCAACATGTTGAAATAAATTACGGATATGATTTGTCTCGCACATTGGATGAAATTAGGCCGTTCTATACTTTTGAAGTTTCATGTGCCCGCAGTGTTCCTGAGTCCATAATCTGCTTTTTGGAGGCTAGGGACTTTGAGGATGCCATTAGAAATGCGGTTTCACTTGGTGGTGATGCAGATACACAGGCAGCTATTGCAGGAAGTATTGCATCAGCATATTGGGAAGTTCCTAAAAACATTTCTTTTAAAGCTATTAATCGGTTGGATACAAGGCTTTTAAATGTTTTAATTGATTTTGAAGAGAAATTCATGTAACTCTTAACTTTTTTTATTTTTTTTATCTTTCATATTTTCAAAACATTTATATATTAATATTGATAAATTATTAGTCGGAAGGAAGTTTCCTTCCGACTGTGTATTTAATTAAATTCATTTAGTCAAAAAGGTTTTCCACTTTCCATTTAATTCAAACTAAATGGGTGGTATACTCAAGAAATGATGTGAGAAAATGTCAGCAAAAGATAAAAAATTAGACCAGATAATTAAAACAATTGAAGCAAACGATATAAAATTTTTGAAATTAGAACTCTCAGACATACATGGATTACCAAAAAGTATGGCAGTACCCCTTAAAAACGCTAACGACGTAGAAGATATTGTCAATGACGGATTATTATTTGACGGATCTTCAATAGCAGGATTAGCTTCCATTAATGACAGTGATTTGCTTGCAAAACCAGATATCGACACCTTCTCAACAATTCCATGGAGACCTGAAGTAAAAGGTACTAGTAGATTTATATGTGATATTTTCACTACAGAAGGAAAACCGTATGATGGAGACCCAAGAGGTGTACTTAAAAAATCATTAGAACTGGCAGAAAAAAGAGGATATCAATTCAACATGGGTCCTGAACCTGAATTCTTCATTATAACAAAAAATGAGGATGGAAATTATGTTCCTGCGGATGAGGCTGAATACTTTGATGTGGAACCTCTGGACAAAGGTACCGACATTAGAAGGGAAATCGTGTTAGGCTTAGAAAAACTGGATTTCAATGTGGAAGTAAGTCACCACGAAGTGGCAGCAGGACAACATGAAGTAGATTTTAAATATGCAGATGCTTTAAAAACAGCTGATGCTGTTATAACATTTAAAGAAGCTGTTAAAGCAGTGGTTAATAATTTAGGATTTAAAGCAACCTTCATGCCAAAACCTTTCCTCGGAATTAACGGTAGCGGTATGCACTGTAACCAAAGTCTGTTCAAAGATGGGGAAAACATTTTCTATGATCCTGATGGTGAACATCAAATTTCACAGGAAGCATTATACTTCATTGGAGGGCTGTTAAAACATGCTCCGGCTTTATCAGCAATTTTATCACCAACAGTTAACTCTTATAAACGTTTGGTTCCAGGTTATGAAGCACCATGCTACATTGCTTACGGATTCAAAAACAGGTCAACATTATTAAGAATCCCTGCATCCCGTGGATTAGGTACAAGAATTGAATGCAGGTCCGCTGACCCATCATGTAACCCATATCTTGCATTTGCAGTATTGCTTGAAGCAGGTCTTGATGGTATGGACAATAAAATCGATCCTGGCGAACCTACTGAAGAAAACCTGTTCGCACTTTCTGAAGATGAAATCTCCGAAAGAGGAATCGGCAATCTGCCGACAAGCCTTTGGGAAGCATATCATTCACTTGCAAAAGATGAAGTTGTTAAAAACGCTCTTGGAGAAAAAGTGTTCAATCAATTCTATAATATCAAAAGAGCTGAATGGGATGCTTACAGAGTTCAAGTATTCGATTATGAAAGGGATGAGTATTTAAACGTATAGATTATTCATTTATGGAATTTTGATGGTCACAGACCATCAATTAAATTTTTTTTAGGGGGTGATAATTGTAAGCGAACAGATGATTTTGAATTTTAGAATTATTTTTTAGGCATATGGTATAATTTTAGAATTGTTGGATTTATTAGGCATATTGTAAATTCGAATAAAATTTTCATGATTATTATTTTAAGGCATATTGTAATTTTATTATTTTATTAGGCATATAGACAACTAAAACTGAAGATATAGATATTTAGTCAACTTTTATTTGGAGGAAGAACATGTGTGGAATAGCAGGTGTAATTTACAAGGATAAAAAATCTCACCATGTCGGACAAGCATTAACTTCAATGCTTGAATCCCTGCAGCACAGGGGACCTGATTCTGCAGGTTATGCGATTTATGGTAGTTTGAATTTTCCTGAAAATTATTATCAATTAAACATTGAAGTAAAAAGAAAAAAAGGCACATTAGATCATTTAAAATCATTATTAACTCAATTCAGCCCTATTTTTGAAGAACAGCTAATCGAGTCTGTCGGAGACTCCGACGTATATAAATGTAAAATAGCATTGGATGAGTATTCACTTCTAAAACCGTGCATAAGTGAAATAGATGAACTGGAAAATGTAAGGGTTATCAACGGTTCACACTCATTTGAAATGATAAAGGATACCGGTAAGGTAAAGGATATTGCAGAGAGGTTTGACGTTTCAAGCAGGATGGGAACACATGGAATAGGACATACTCGTTTTGCAACAGAAAGTGGCGTGGACCGCTATCACGCACACCCATACCAAAGTTACATCATACCAGACATTACCGTAGTGCATAATGGCCAAATCACAAATTACTGGAAAATAAGAGACCCATTAGAGAGAAAAAAGGACACACTTTTGAATCATTTAATGATACTGAGTGCATTGTTCATTATATGGCTGATAAACTTAATCAGGGCTATAAATTGGAGGAAGCTCTTGACCAGGCAGTAATCGATTTGGATGGACCATTTTCAATACTTGTGGGAACACCTAACGGTATTGGAATTGCAAAGGATAAACTTGGTTTAAGGCCGGGAGTGATGGCAGAAACTGATGAGGTTTTCGCAATTGCTTCAGAAGAAATGGCATTGCATAATGTAATAGATTCTGACCAGATTGAGCAAATTGCTCCGGGAGAAACAAGATCTTACACTATTTAATAGGAGTTTTATCTATGAGCGAATATGTTATTGATGCAAAAAATATGGCTGAAAAGGAATTGAACCGCACTATCAAAGAACAAGCAGGGGCTTATGATAAACTCATTATTGATAATCCCGAATCAAAACACAATATCTGTGCCGGTTTGACTGAAGATGTGAATATCCAGATAAACGGTTCTGCAGGTTATTTCGTTGGAACCATGGTCAAT
>OMSA01000139.1 GCA_900313645.1 uncultured Methanobrevibacter sp. | reverse complement strand
AGGTATTATGACATCCTATGATGTTATGGAACTCATTAAACGTTCGGACAATCAAGAAGAAATAATTGATATAGCTCAAAATGATTCCGATTGGCATATACGCCAATTTGCAGTTACCTATATTGAAGATGAAGAAGCATTAAAAGATATTTTAATCAATGATTCCATTAATTCCGTATCCATTAAGGCTATGGAGCAGATCAGTGACATAGATTTTTTAATCGATGTCTGCTTGAACAATCCCTTTTCACATATCCGTCTTGCAACTCTAAATCACATTATCGATGAAACGCTGCTTTTAACATCTGATTTAACAAATCTTTTAAACGATATTGCTTTAAATGATCCAAATGAATTCATAGTTAAGCTTGCAGTTGAAAACACTAATTTTAATAATCCTGAAATTATAATGGCCATTGCCGAGTCAGGGCGTGATGTTGAAATCAGAAAATTGGCCGTTTCCAAAATCACTGATGAAAATGCTTTATCTGATTTTGCATTAAATGATTCTGATGTTTTCATACGCCGGGAAGCCATCTTAAACACTAATTTATCTAATTTTGATATCCTGAGTGAAGTTATAAGAAATGATGATGATGGATTCAATCGCCACTGGGCATGTGAAAAGATAACTGACAAGGATTATCTGGTCAAACTAATTTTTAATAAGTCGTTTTACCATCGTTTGGATGATTTGTCACTTAATTCTAATTTGAATTGTGAAGAGTACTTTAAGGAAATTTATGAAAATAGTGATGATGAATATTCTCGCCTTGTTGCAGCATATCTTATTCAAGATGAAGTCTATTTAGCCGATATTGTTTTAAATGATTCTGATGATAAAATAAGAATTCATGCTATAAAAAACAAGCATTTTTCAAACCAGAAAACCTTAAAAAGATTGATTTTAAGTGAAGACAATCCTGATATTGTTTTTTGTGCAGTTTCAAAAATTAATGATGAGGATGTGCTGATAGATTATATCAAAAGACATTGGAATGATGACAAAGCCACCTTACAGGCAATTTTGAAGGTTAACGATGTTGAATTGTTAAAGGAATTGTCATGGCATTCAAATTCAAAAATACGTCTTTATGTGGTCAAATCATTTTCAAATAATTTCAAAGATGAATACAATTCCATTTTAAAGGATATTGCTTTGACGGATGAAAGCAAAAATGTATGTCTTGAAGCAACTGGGGCAATAACCAATCCTTATGATTTGATGGAGATAGCTGATAAAAATGATGATAGGGATATCAGGGCATTGGCATTAAATCTCATTCCTGCTTCCAGATTATTGGATGGCTTTTTGTTTTTCCATAATTCAAATTGGCAATCACTGAACTTCAAACAAAAGCTAAAATCATTAGCCTTAAATGAAAAGGATGATGAAATCAGACATATTGCAATTTCCAAACTTGATGACAAGGAAACTTTAGACAATATTGTCTCTCTTGAAAATGATGATTCTGAATTCGCCAAAAGAAGACTGAACTCTCTTTTTGAAGATATTAAGAGAATTGATAATGAGCTTCTACTTAAAAAACTAATTTCATCAAAAGACAGTGATGTTTCCTATATCGCTCAAAAGACATTTGATGACTGGATTAACAGCCAGAAGCACATAGATGAAATCAGCCGGATTTCAAACATTGAAAAACTGAAATCAATTATTGATGATGACTTTAATTATTATGTCAGATGTGAAGCTGAAGGAAGGCTTGAAAGGTTATTGTTCAACATCAGACTGGATGAAATCAATGAGAAGTCAAATCAGGAAAAATTAATTGATATTGTAAAAGATGATACATTTCCACTTGAAATTAGGAATAAAGCACTTTCAAGAGTCAATGACCTGAAATTCAAGGAAAGCTATAAAATTTTGTTAGATTAATAATTATGAAGTCATCTCTTTTTCATGGAGTTTATCCAATATTTCCAATTGGTATGGTTTTACCTTGTCATAGTTCTGGGGTGTTTTTAAAAGTTCATCAAAGCAGGATAGGGCATCATTGAATTCATTTATTCTTCTTAATACTATTGCCTTGTTAAAAAGAGCATGGATGTAGTTTTCATCAATGCTTAAACATTTATTGAAGCATTCAATTGATTCTTCGAACCTGTCAAATAGGAACAATACGCAGCCTTTCTGGTTTAATGTGTCAATATCCTCTTCATCATCATCTAAAATGATATTCATAATGGTCAGTGCCTGTTTTGGGTCCTTTTCAATCAACAGCAGTCTCAAGCTTTTTATTTTTAGTTGGTCATTTCGTGAATCTCCCTTTTCAGGAGTTTTAATCATCAATTCGTTTTGTAAGATTGCTTTGACTTCATTGATTAAAGCTTGAACGGACTTTTTGCAAGACCTGTCTGATTTAATTGCATTTTCATAGCAATCTAATGCATCCCATAATTTGCCGTTATTTTTATAATCTGTCCCTTTTTTAATTAATTCATTTGTTTCAGGGGAGTAATCCATATTGATTCCAATCTTATCGCCAATCAGCTCATTTATTTCATTTTTGAGAATTTTTATAATGTTGCTCAAATCGGGATTAATTTCAATCGCCTTATCATAATAAATCAGTGACTGGTTGTAATCTTTTCTGCATTTACAAATTATTCCCTTGCTTATAAATGCAGAAGAACTTTGTTTAATGGATAATGAATAGTCAAAATAGTTTTCCGCTTCGTTCATATGATTTAATTTCATTAATGAGGATCCTTTCCCATTTATGGCCTCAATGTTTTCAGGCTCGATTTCTAAAATTTCATCAAAAATAGTTATAGCCTTTTCTGTATCGTTTTGCATATAATACAATGCTTCATCTATTTTATCATTGATTTCATTAGTTTTCATTTTAATTCCATTAAATCGTTTGTCAATAAAGTTTTTGAAATATAAAAGTAAAACGGGGGTTGTTTGAAAAAAGCATCAAATACTGTAAATCAGTTTTGCTAATGAGTATTTTGACAGTTTTTGCCATTTTTCAAACACCTATTATGAATTTATTGTACATTAGTATTAAATCGCATAAAGCAATTTCTTTCATTAAGTGAAAAAAATTTAGGATATGTTACCCTCAGTAACTTATGAATCAGTGACTTTTCATAGATTTTCTTTTATGGGGTTGGATGTTTTAGCGAAATTGGGTGTTGTTTTTAAAAATAATGTCATTTTTAGCCGAATCATTCTGAAAAATAATATATATGGTTCAATTCAATAGTATCTAAAGTTTTTGCTTTATATGAGTTATATATTATCAAAAATATAATTTTAATTACTATATCTGTGGATGTGATAACATGTTTGAATCGGAAGTGTATGGGACTGTTAAAGTCTTTTCAGACGATGTTGACAGCATAGATGCAAATGTCATTCAATTTCCAAACCGGTATGGCATCGATGAAGCTGATTTTGAACACACGACAATCCAATTCGAACTGAAGTCACTCACGGTTATAAAAAAAGAATTGTTCCACATCATTTCATGAAAGGTTTCAGCCAATTAGGGTGAAACATTATTCATTCAATATGTGACCGATGGGTCAGTCATGTGAAGTAGCTCTGATGGAATCCTTTTGCTCCTCATGGGTGGGGACGATAATATGGTCGTTTTAAAGTTAGAAAAGAGTTATCTTTTGAAGAATTTGAACGTAAGATGGAAGGAATCTGTTACGCATCAGTTAAAAAGAAAACAATCGGTGAAATTTCCAGGATATAATTCAATAGATAATATTTTAAATAATGTTGAAGATACAGTTTAAATAATAGATATT
>OMSA01000140.1 GCA_900313645.1 uncultured Methanobrevibacter sp. | reverse complement strand
TGAATGCCAAGAAAAAACAGTGTTCAATGATAAAGCATTGTCCCGAAAGTGGAGTAATTAGTTATGGTCAATCTTGTCTGAAATGTAATGTTTGTTAGGAAAACATTCACTACAAACCTTTTTTTTAGAATTAATTTCTTCAATTTTTTTACATTAACGACAGGTAATGTTAATGTCAAATCCAGTTCCGCTATCGTTAACGTTAATGTCGATTAAATCAATAGTAAGTTTCTAGTTTTAATTATCTGATGTATATCTTACATTAACTGCCGTGGTTGTTAATGTTTATCTTACTGTGAACTCGTGCATATATATCAAAGTGCAGGGTGAAACAAAATCCGAATATAGAATCGTTAATGTTAATGTCAATATTACTTTTTTTATTATATAATTTATATAAAAAGGATAATAAAATATTAATTATGACATTGCAGAAAGAATTACAAATCAATATTGTAATGAGTAATTACAACGATAGGAGCAGCAGCTATTCATCAAACTACGATTATATATTGTTAGATTCATTACCTAACAGTTCTTATTCTAATTTATTCAGAAATGATTTGAAAAATCTAAAAATCAAAACTCGGGATGGCAGTGAATGCCAGGTATTGTATCTTCCAGCTTATGCATCTAAACCTGCAGTCATGCTTGTCAGGGTTCCTGTCAGTAACATTTCACAGACAACAAAATTAATTTTGGCTGTATATGATAAGTCAACTACATTTTCAAGTTCAATTTCAACATCCGGAGAGGTTCACTTTTTTGATGCAAATCATGATACACTTTCAGACTTTTTTGAGACATGTCAAGGTTTAAGCGTGGAATATGATTCAATTGATTCGGGAAATGTGATACGTTCACGTCTTGTTCCAATGGAAGTCTCATGTTTATGTACCAAAAATTTATCGGGCCAATCATGTGCAAATGGCAGAGTAGTTTTTGCCAGATTCAAAAGAGCTAGTGGAGCTATTACTGCTTATGATTCTTTTAAATATCCATATGGTACTGGTGAACAGTTAACATCCGTATTTATGCAAACAGACTATAATTTAACACCCTATCAAACAGATATGAAATTTAGTTCAATAATGACCGGACAGGAGAAAGACTATTGTTTACTTGATGGTGTTAGTGATTTAATAATGTCATCTTCATGGGATGCATATAATTCAGGAACGGATGAGGAGGGGGACTGGAAACAATATCATCTCCATATGAGGGCAGGAACAGGATATTCGGCTAGTTCTGATTATCTGGAAGGATTTGAGAGAAACAATCCAACACATATTCATCAAACAACTTATGATGAAGTAATGATTGATGCAACATTTTATGAAGATTCTGAATTATCAAGTTTCAATTATTTTGATCTCAAATGGCTATTAGTATTCCCATCTCCATTATTTGCAGCTAATGGCATTCCAACTATAACTGTTACAGAAAAAGATTCTAAACATGGAATTAGATTATATAAAGGTTCTCATGAATATCCTAAAGCTTACAAAGGCAGTACGTTATTGTGGGATGCTAATGATGAGAACCTGGAAGATACTGGCCTGCATTTGCCGGATAAAATAATTAACCATAATTGGGATTGGGTGTTTTAAAATGATTATTGATTATGATGAAACAATTGGACATGGCCGTGGATATCCAACAGGATTGGAGCATTCGGAAAAGATGGATGTTGTTGCATGTCTTTTGGATGAAGGCAAAAGAACTTATGTTAATGAAGAGCATACAGCATGGATTTCAGCTAATCGCTGCACAGTCGGTGAAATGGTAACCTTGGATGAATCATCAACAATGGAACATACAATAGTTAGAAAAGCAAAGGAAGGAGATTTGGCTTTTGGCTATCTTTTAGGTAAAATCCAGGTCAAGACTTCTGGATTGATACTTGTTACTGTAGCAGTGTTGGGTGATGTTTTCAGATTGAAACTGAAAAGACCTGCACCAAAGAAAATTCTTCCAAACACAAGAATTTACATTGACAGTGACGGTGAGTGCAATCCGGCTGAAGGCCATGACTTAAGGTTATTATCAATCGTTAATCTGACGGAAAATGAAGATGTGGAATACATCAGAGTATATCGGCAAATGTCGGAAATCGAAATGTATCCCGAATCCCAGAACTGCATTGATCTTGCAGACTGCTCATTTGAACAGGATCCGATAACTCATGTTGTCAATATGATTGTTCCAACCGAAGCTAATATCATGGCTCAAGCCAATTATGTCAAGGATGCTGACGGTGCAACCTATTGTGAGCTTCCGGATGTAGCTATTGTTAATGATGTCCGTTTTGTGTGGGAAGACAATAAACTTTACATGGAATGGGAAGGTTGCTCTCAGGATGAAAAAGTATATTTTATATAAAATAAATAATAAAATATATAATAAATTATATAATAAAATATATAATAGAGGTTTAACACATGACCATAAGAAAACTTGTAGGAACACTGGAAAACAAAGGCCCATACATTGACCAGACAACAGGGCACTGGTTCTACTGGAACGGCACCAAATATGTTGACTCAGGTTATCCTTATGCAGTTAAGCCCATAATAGAGTTTAAAATCGAAAATGGAATTTTATATTATTCAATAACTTGGGAGGCACAATGAAATACATCAAATACATTGAAACGTTGGAAGAATACGAATCCTGGATGAACATTGAAGAAAATGCCGAAGAAGTATACAGAACTGAAGAAAAGATTTGTGTTGGCGGTGTAATCCTTAACCATACTTGCGATGAGGTGACAGCAGATGATATATGAATGGTTAGAAAGGAACAGAAAGGACATTGACATATTGACCTCATTTCTGGTTACTGTCATTCCGATAGTCATGCTGTACTCAGAGTCTTTAGGCATTAATGAAAATACTGTTATCTACTGCATCCTAATGATAGTGTTAGGAATAGCCAGCCATTATGCAAGTAGAATCAGAGGCGAAGGAGATGTTGAATACGCTAAGAGGAAAGCTAAAAGAGTATTGGGTTACCCTCAAGGAGAATAAAATTCTTTGGAGGATATTGTTATCATG
>OMSA01000141.1 GCA_900313645.1 uncultured Methanobrevibacter sp. | reverse complement strand
AGCTGTGTCTGCTCCTCCATAGGAACACCAGTTGCAACAAAACATTACAATTTTTACATCATCAGCCATAGAGTTTCTCCTCCTCTATAATATTTTTTCGTTTTAGAAAAACTTTCGTCTTTCAAAAACCCAATTTTAAAGTTTTTTAAAAAATTTTAAAATTTTCTTTTAAGGAATACATGTTTAGGTATGCCTTAAAATCACAATTTCTGTACGTAATGAGCTAGCTCAGCATTACATTATGTACTGATTAATATATTTCATTAATAATTAATATAAAGGTTACTTAGAAAATAAAGCCAAAAAGTTTATATACTATAAAACAAAGTCAAGAAAAAAAGAAAATTAGGGCTAAAAAAATAAAAAATAGATGGAATTACATTCCATCAAGGCTCATATCAATCATTTGTTGAGTTTGAGCCGCTAACTCATCAGGGAGTCCTTTAATATCCATGTTTAAAAATCCGCGAACAATCATTGATTCCGCGTCTTCTTCGGTTATTCCACGAGAAGTCAAGTAATTAATCTCATCTTCGGAAATTTTACCCACAGCAGCTTCGTGAGACATTTCCAGATTTGCAGAACTTGCTTCAAGTTCAGGAACAGCATAAATAAAACTATTATCATCCAATACTAAACCGTGACACTCCAAATGTCCTTTAACATTAGGAACAGTTCCTGCTAAGTGTCCTCTTGCATAAATCTTGGATTCATCCTGTGAAACGGCTCTTGAGATAACTTCCCCTCTGGCACCTTCGGCATTGAGCAATACTCTGGATCCAACATCAATGATTGAATCTTTTTTACCGCCCTGGATACTTTGGAAAATTGCTCTTGAATTTTTACCGTCACAGTATGCTGTAGGATAAGACTGTAAAGTGCTTACAGGACTGGTTAAAATGTAATTGTTGATATAAGTTGCATTGTCGCCAACTTTCACACCGGTTCTTGGACGCACTTCCACTTGCTCAGCCCAGTTGTGAACCATGGTAAAAGTAATTTTGGAGCCCGGTTTTAGATACATTTCAGACACTCCAACGTGCATTGCAGATGAAATATCGTCACCAGTTGCACAACCGGTAATCAAATGCAATTCAGAGTTTTCCTCAGCAATGATGACATTGTGAGCGGTCTGCATGATATCCTCATCACTAATGAACATACAAGCCTGAACAGGCATTACTTCGCAGGTGCCCGGAAGAGACCTTACAAAATAACCGCTTTTAATACCGTCCTCTTTTTCTCTTAAAGCGGTTTTTGCGGTATACTTATCAGCATCAGGTTTTACAACATTCCAGATATAATCTTCAAGCCAATTGTATTTTTCAAGTGCTATGCCGATATTCATCACTTCAATGGAATCAGACATGGAATTGTTGGTAAAAATGTTACTTTGATCAACTTGTAAAAATGATCCGGACCTGTTTTTCTCTTCAGTGTCAACACCAACTTTGAGAAGATCCTCTTTTGTCTGTTTGCTTAAATCACCAAGATCATCAATCATGTCTAAAGCATTAACAGTTTCATCTGTGAAATTTTCAATGGTTACATCAGCACCAATCGGTGCTTTTTTATCTTTTGCTCTTTCAGCATCTTCATAAACATTGCGCACACTCAACACATCCATTAAAACCATTTTTTCTAATATCTTCTAAAATATCATTCGGATTTCCGGAACAGGAAATTACACCATTCATTAAAACATGTGCCTTATCAGCACTGACAAAATTTAAAATGTAACCTAAGTGAGTAATTAGAAGTCCGCTTCTTTTTCTGTTACGTTGGGTTTTGTCTTTATCCAATAAAGTTCCAATTTCAGAAGCAAGCAATTCTACATTTTCAATATCCACACCGGAATCCGGTTCGTCAAACATTGTAAAGTCAGGCATTTGAGCAAGCAACTGAAGAATTTCAGAACGTTTTACTTCCCCACCTGAAAATCCGTAATTAACATCCCTGTCTAAGAATTCGTCACTGAATTTGAGTTGTTTAGCTAATTCTTTCATTCTTGGATTTAATTCTTCTTTAATGTCTTGATTGGATTCGATCTTAAGTAAATCTCTTACAGAAACCCCTCTAATTGAAGGAGGTGATTGGAAACTTACACCAATTCCTAACTTCACTCTTTCAGCAGTTGTTAAATTTGTAATATCTTGACCTTTAAATTTTATTGAACCTTGGACTACATCATATTGAGGAAATCCCAAAATTGTTAAAAATAAAGTACTTTTTCCAGCACCATTAGGCCCTAAAAGAACATGAGTTTCTCCTTCATCTATAGAAAGATTAATATCTTTTAAAACTCTTTTTCCGGCCACTTCAACAGCCAAATTTTCGATTTCGAGCAACATATAATCACCTTTTTATGAATAAATATGAATTTTTATACTAATATAACTTTAATTTATAGAATATAAATAGTTATCTTAAAAAAGAAAATATAACAATTGTTTTATAAAAATAAGGTGCTTAACATTGTTATAAATTTTCTTAAAAAAAATAGAGAATAACTGAAATTATTCAGTTACAATAATAAACTCACCAACTTTTTCAACTTTAGCGAAAGGAACTAATAATAAGTCTCCGTTTCTTTTAGCGCCTTTAACATGAATATTGCGATCACTTTCTATTCTAATAGCGATGTCAACAATCTTGCCTGTTTTTTCATTGATAATTAATTCATCTAAAACGCCAAGAATACGTGCATTGTTGGTAGCTACTTGATAATTTTTAATTTCACTCCATAATTTTTCTTCTCTTTTAGGAATTTGTTGTTTATTTTCCATTTAATCACCTAATAAATATAACTGTACTTACATATATTATTAAACTTCATTATATTTAAATATAATATTTGGAATATAACTTTTCCGCAATTTCACTGTCGGGAATTGTGTTAATATTTAATGCCAATTCAAGGAAAGGACCAGCTGGTTTTCGTCCTGGATGATGTTTTCGCTTCTCAAGATATTCAAACCTGACGGAACTTTACCATCAAATTCATATGAATATTCAAGGCCCAGATTTTCATAAACTTCAACAGGAACCAGAACGGAAAGTGCATCCTTGTCTGATTTTAAATAATAGTCAAGAACATAATCAATTGTCTCTGTTGAAATAAACGGCAAATCAGCATTGATAAATAGTAAAATGTCTTTTTTAGAGTTTTTTTCAAAATAATCCAATATATAGGACAAGTCCTTTAGATAGTCTTTGCCTGAAGTGTCTAAGATTTTGAAATTTCCATCCAATGACCTGAGATATTCAGTGGTTTTGCCAGTGTTGGGACTGACAGCAATAACGATTTCATCGATTAATTTAGATGCATTCAGATTGTCAATGACATATTTAATTAAAGGTTTATCACGTAATTTGAAAAGAGGTTTCTCTTCGGGAACTTTAAGTCTAGTTCCCATACCTCCAGCCATCAAAATTGCATAAATCATGATAAACCACGATTATCTAA
>OMSA01000148.1 GCA_900313645.1 uncultured Methanobrevibacter sp. | reverse complement strand
AGTATTTTACAATCGTACAACTAATGAAAACGGAACAGCCAGATTAAACATTAACTTACCTCCTGGCGAGTATATATTAACAGCAATTGATCCGTTGACTGGCCTTATGATGTCTTATAACATTACAGTTTTATCTACTCTAAATGCTACTGATTTGGAGATGACCTATCAAGACGGTTCAACATTTCATGTAACTGTTCTTGATGGTCAGGGAAAGCCATTAGCAAATGTTGCAGTCAGATTCAACATCAACGGAGTATTCTACACAAAACACACCGATTCTAAAGGAATAGCAAAACTGAACATTAATTTAATGTCAGGCAAATACATCATTACCTCAGAATACGATGGATTAAAAATTTCAAACACCATTACAATTAAGGATTAATTAATTTAATCCTTTTCTTTTTTTTAGTGCGACAAGCAATTGTCTGTTAAATTTTGTTATATGAACTCATTGTTTTTTTTGAGGGTTTTATGTCAGTACAACTATTGGTATGTTGTTAATCTTGTTATGAGGGTTATTCTCGCTTGAAACTGCGTCACTGGCGACGGTGGGGTGGGTTGCATGAGAGTCCAAAGCCTAATTCTTAATCATAGCATCCGTTGATTGGAAGGGCGAGAGAAAGGCGAATAATGGCAAACGATAAGTGAACTTCTATAAGCATCGTAAAGAAAGAATCGGAGGCGTTTAGGATGATGGAAGTAATCTCTGATTATTGCATACAGGTCATACAGATTTAAAAAGCATGTATATAGTTCATAACCCGTAGGTATGTCGGTGTATTGGGAGTGCCTAAGTTCATGTGCCGTAGCTGACAACAGATAAACTTGGTAAGCCTGGAATTGTCCCCTTTGGGGTAGGGTGACCGTGAGGAAGTCTGATGTTCTTTTCTAGGTAAAGGATTTTGAAAAAGCGAATGCCACTGTGTCGAAAGACAATAGGAAAATGACAAATAATAACTATGGTGGATAGGCTAACTTCAAAAGGTATATAACGTGAAATAAAACTAAAAGTAACTTTAAATGTGAATTAGAGTGTGATTTTGGCGATGAAAACTGAAAAACAAAATATTGTTAATCAGTCCGTGGAATTGGACGAACTCGAGAAAGAATGGAAAGCCATTGACTGGCGAAAGATTGAACGAGACATATTTAAGTTACAACAGAGGATATTTCGTGCTGAAGCAAATGGAGAACACAGAAAAGTAAGAAATTTGACCAGATTACTTGTAAACAGTAAAAAGGCTCTTTTATATAGTATTCGTGTTGTTACTCAATTAAATAGTGGTAAACGGACTGCAGGTCTTGATAATCGTGTATACTTGACTGATGCGAAACGAATGCAACTATTTTACAAACTATCAAATTATAATATAAACTTATATAAACCAAAACCTGTTCTTCGTGTTTTAATTGATAAGAAGAATGGTAAAAAGCGACCGTTGGGTATTCCAACGATTATTGATCGTGTTTATCAAAACGTTTGCAAATTGGCTTTGGAACCAATGTGTGAATCTTACTTTGAATCAACCAGTTATGGATTTAGACCGCTCAGAGGCGTTCAAGATGCAATTGCAAAATTGCATCAGAATCTTCGTGGTTTAAATCGCCAGTATATATTTGAAGGAGATTTTAAATCTTGTTTTGATACCCTAAATCATGAACACATTCTTAATCAACTGGGAAATTTCCCTTTAAAGAATCTAATTCATGATTGGCTCAAAGCAGGTTATATTCATAACAATCAGTTTAATGAAACTGAATCTGGAACTCCACAAGGAGGAATCATATCTCCATTACTGGCAAATATAGCACTTCATGGTATGGAAGAGGCCTTGAATATAAAATATAATTCTACTAAACGTAAGGATGGTTCTATAACTCACATAAATCGTTCCAAATATGTAATGGTGAGGTATGCCGATGATTTTCTAGTTTTATGCAAAACAAAAGAAGATGCTGAGAATGTGCCTGAACTTTTAAATGATTACTTATTAGAACGTGGTCTCACATTAGCGGCGGATAAAACTAAAATTACAACTATTCAGAAAGGATTTGACTTTTTGGGTTTTAATATTCGTAGTTTTAATACTCGCTCAGGTGAGAAAGTATTTACAAAACCATCAAAGGATAGTATTAAGGCTTTTAAGGAAAAAGCAGATGTTATTTATCGTGATGCTATTGGTGGAGATATAGTGACTTTTATTTCTTCATTAAATAGTTTAATAATCGGTACTGCCAATTATTGGAGAATATCTTCTGCTTCAAGAACCTTCCGTAAAATGGACTTCTATTTGATTCAAAAGACTCGCAGGTTGTTGCATAGGTGGTACCCATCCAAATCCCATAAGTGGATTAAAGGTAAACATTATAAACCTGACCGTAGAGGTAAAAGTAAGGATAGGTATATTCTCACTGATCCAAATACGGGTTTACAATTGAGAAGAATGGTTTGGACCCACATTAAATATGCTTTTCCAATTAAATATATGGCGACCCCATATAATAAGTCTTTTGATGAATATTTTGAGAAAACTAAGTTTAAATCCGCTTTTAAGTGTTTGTATGGTTAATATTTGGTATTATTTGCTTTAGGTAAACAATATGCTTGAGCGGCTTGTCGGAAAACTGACACGAGCCGTTCTGAGGAGAGGAGGAGTGAGTAATCACTCCGACTTATCCGACAAAAAATAAGTAAAAAGAGTATAAATGCTCTTTATAATGTTGTAACTGTACAGCCTTCTTTTTCTACAATTACAGTATGTTCCTTTTGTGAAACAAAACAATCTTTTTTCTCTTTTAATGGTGCGTATGG
>OMSA01000178.1 GCA_900313645.1 uncultured Methanobrevibacter sp. | reverse complement strand
TTTCTTCGGATTTTTAATTCCAACACCGTTGTCCTTGATTATCAGCATTGCGGTGTTTTCGTCCAATTTTGTAATCTTCTTGATTATCTTTTTATTTGGTGCGGATTTATCCGGAAACGCATGTTTTATGGCATTCATGGTTAGCTCGTCAATGATTAGGAGCAGTGGTGTTATGACCTCAATTGTCAGGTTCAAATCTTCATCGACATGTGTTTCAAACTCAACTTCTACAGGCAGTTCAATCAGCTCTTTTGTCTGGCTGTCCTGGTCAAGCAGATATTCGTTTAAATTGATATTCTTGAAATCCCTGGACTTATAGGTCTTTTCATGTAGCAGCGCAAGTGATGTCAGACGTGTCTGCATATGTTCGATAATCAACTTCGGATCATTTTTGTAGGTCCTTTTTTCAAGATTTAAAAAGCTGTTGAGAATCTGCAGATTATTCTTTACCCTGTGATGGATTTCTTTAATCAGAATCAGTCGCTGTTCATTGGATTCAATTAGCTGATGCTGTTTCTCCATCTCTTCGGTTATGTCAGTCAAAAAGCCAAGGCTGTGTATCTCATTATTATACTTGAAGCTTTCAATATATAAGTCGACCATCTTCTGGTTATTCGGGTTTCCATCAACATTTAACGTTATCGTTTCATCAATTTTGCTTATTTCACCGTCATATAACTTGTTGAGTCGTTCAACGGCATCCTCCTCAACAATATTGTCCAAAATTTTACGAGAATGCTCATATTCTTCATAATCCTTTTCAATCAGATAATAGAATCCCTTGGAGAACTTGTATTGCTTTTTGTTTAGGGGTTCAATCAGCAAGGCTAATTTCTTGCTGTTCTTAAAGCCGTCCAGCAGGAAATCAACAGGGTTGCCGGCTTCATAATGATGGTGCTGGGTAATGTCATTGATCAATCCCTGGCGAATGATGATTCCGCTTTCATCAAAATAAGAATAAATGTTGACTTCAATAATTTTCATGACTTCGTCACGGGTCATGATTCGGATGATTTCATTGCACTGGGCAGTTTCCTTGTTGGTTGTGTTGAATATTTCATCGACGAGGTGCTGGTCATCGGGTATCACCAAGTCAAAGACGATGTTGTAGAAATCGTCGGTTTCCTCTTTTGGACGGTTGATGATATTGTATATTCCCTGGGACCAGGTATATTTTCCATTGATGTTGTAATAGCTGCCAGTTTGGGAAAAATTCTCCATCATGTTGCTCTTGTCTTCGTCAAAAGTGTCATCGTCCATATATTCCCCTTTGCTCACTCCAGTGTCAACGTTATTGGTGATTATGAATATTCTGTTCATGTCAAAAAGAATTTTTGCATTGCTTAGCTTTGTTAACTTATTTTTCTTGTAGTAAACGAATCTTATCCTTTTGACAGTGTGGTTTTCATAAACGTCCAGAAGGTAATCATACAGAATATCAAAAAATAGCGGTGAGAGCTTGCTCAGCAATCTTCCTTTTGCCTCTTTCGGTGTGCAATTGTATTTGTTTAGGGTGAAGCTGCCCAAACTTTCGATAATGAAATCCTTCCCGTTTTCATAGGGGATGAATGTGTGGATCTCTACGGGTATATTGTCGATTAGGTGTCTCATTGGAATTTCATCGATATCAAATTCCTGTGGTGTTGGAATGTAGAAGTCTTTTTTTGGAGCATTGTAAATTCGAATTTCATCAATGTTTTCCAAATCCATATGTTCCTTTTCGATTCTCATAGCAATAGCTCCCAATAGTCATTTCATAATATGATAATTATATTATAATCTATTGGGAATAATATTTAAATTTTGATGATATCAAGTGGACAAACTTCAACGCAATCTTTGCATAATGTACACTTATCATTATTGATGGTTATGGCACCGCCTAAAATTTCAATGGCATTTTCCTTGCATGCCAAAAGACATGGAGCCCGGGATGGCGGTTGGCAATTCATACAAAATAAGGTTGGAGTGTCAACATTTGGTGTTTGTTGACAACTTCCGCAGGTTGTACATGTCGTACAATTTCCTG
>OMSA01000149.1 GCA_900313645.1 uncultured Methanobrevibacter sp. | reverse complement strand
TTTGTTTAAGTCTTGTACCATTTTAATTGCAATATCAATGTTTCTTTGTTTTGATAAAGTGTGGGTTAAACCTAAACCGAAGAAGAGAACACCGAATTCGGCTTTTTTCATTTCTTCTGCTAATTCGTAAATGTCTTCTTTAGGAATTCCAGAAATTACGTCTTGGTATAATTCTTTTCCTCTGAGAACAGCTCTAATAGCGTTGTAGAAACCGTAGTCTCCGTTTTGTTCGAATCCAATCCATTTGTCAGAACATTTTGCAGTGTCTGAGAATTTTGGATCCATAGTAACAACAGTTCTGTCGAATCTTCCTCTTTGTCTGAAGTATCCACGACAGAATGCAGCATATCTTGCTAAGTGTCTTGGGTGAGAGTTCATAGCGTTACTTCCAGAGTAAACAATCATGTCAGCTCTGTTTTGAACTTCCCCTAAAGTTTGGATAGGGTATCCTGCGTTTTGCACAGCTTGGAGAGAAGGTCCGTGACAGATAGTAGCTTGGTTGTCTAATACTGCACCGATGTATTCACCTAATGCTACTCCTTCTTTCATACATTCAGTAGAAGTTTCTGACCAACCGTAGAATACAGGTCTGATGGAATTAGCGATGTATTCAGCAGCTTTGTCTAAAGCGGTATCCCAATCAACTTCTTTGAGTTCTCCGTTTTCATCCCTAACCATTGGAACAAGTAATCTTTGGTCCATATCTTCCATAATTTTACTTGCCCCTAATCTGCATGCGTGTCTAACTGCTACTACATGATTGTTTTTGACTAAGTAATCTAAGTCATCACAGTTACAACCACAGAATGCACAGGTACAATTTTCAACAATGTAATCATAATCAGTTACAGGTGGTTCATAAGTCATGGTCAATCAACTCCTCCCATTTACGTCCGTGATAAACAGGTAATTCACCTAAAGAATCCATGTTTTCAACAACATCGTCATCTTCTTCATCAACGTATTTTTTGTATACCCATCTCATTAAATCTGCCATGAGTAATACTTTTCTGTCGGTTTTTTCGACAGTACATCTAATACCTTTGTAAGTAGGGTCAGAACAGCAGTAAGTATCGTGACTTACAATAGTGTTAGCCCAAGGTCCTTTACAAATAAATACAGTTCCTTCGTGAGGTGCGTCTCTTGATACTGCACAGTTTACTACTACTTCACCGAAGTCGGTTTTAACAAGTACGGTATCCCAGTTGTTTACACCTAATTTTGCCATATCTCTTGGATCCATGTAACAAGTACCGGAAGCGTTTTTATATTCTTCTTTTAAAGTGGATCCTCTTTTCTTACAAGCACCTTGGTAAATGTCAGACCCGGTGTTTAACATACATTTTAAAACATCGGTTGTTCCTTCACCAGTGATTTTTACATCAGGTACTACAGGTTTTTCTAAATAAGTATTAGCATAATGCATAAATTAATCCCCCTATTCTAACCATATAGCATTTACTGGGCAGAACATTTGACATGTTCCACATTCTTCACATTTTTCAGGACTGAAAAGTTTAATAAATCCGTTTTCTACCATCATAATAACTTCTTCAGTCTTTGCACCTGCTCCACCAGCATTTTCAGGACTGATTGCAGCATTTACAGGACATGCAATTACACAAATCCCGCATCCTAAACAATTATCTTGATTAACTTTAAGTTCCATCAAATCACCTAATCTTTAATTGCGTTTAAAGCTTCTGTCCAAGTAGCTGAGTTTGTAGGAGTGTGATCAACTTCAGTTCTTTTAACGGTAATAGCGCCGTTAGGACATGCATTTGCACATGCTTTACATTTTACACAGTAATCATTGTTAGCAATTACATGTTCCATTCTGGAACCAGGTCCGCTAGATACTGGGAACGCTAATGCGTTACAACTACAAATATCAACACAAGCTCCACAAGCTTGACATTTGTCTTGGTCTACTTCAATAGAACCTTCGAATGGTTTTTTATGTTTAGCTGCGTCGGTAGGACATACGCCTTCACACCAACCACAGTATACACAAAGTTCAGAGTCAATAACTGAGTTACCTTTAACAACAGCTTTTGAAGGATCTAAGTCGTATTCACCATAGTTACATGCTCTACAAATCGCTTTGATAGCGTTGGTAGGACAAGATTTTTTACATACTAAACAGTATACACATGCATCTTTGTCAATAACAATGGATTCTTTTCCAGTTTCTTTATCTACGACAATTGCTTCTGCAGGACATAATTCTTCACAAACACCACAGTAAATACATTCATCATCATCGACGTCAATTTCACCAGTTACTAAGTCAGCACGAGCTGGTAAAATTCTTTCAATGACAATTGCATCACGAGGACATGCGATTTCACATCTTTTACAGTAAATACATTCGTCATCATCAATTTCTGAGAAAGCGTTATAATGAGGATATGCTTCAATCTCTTTGATTGGAGTGCCGTCGATAGTTAATACTAATGCATCAACAGGACATAAACCGCTGCACATACCACATAATACACATTTACTTTCGTCAATGCTAATTCTTTGAACATCAAAATCGTCTTTGAAGTTTTGAGCGATCTTATCGTGACCACTGAAGTATACGTCGTTTGAGATTCTGTGACGTGCGTCGATAGCAACAGCGTTTATAGAAATTGCTTCGACAGGACAAGTGGATGCACAAATCCCACAAAAGACAAGTTTCTGACTTCCTCAGCAGATCTTGTGATGTCAAAGTTGTTGTCTTTAACCTCTTTTAAATTTCTAATCATATTCAATCTCCAAAATTTTTATAGAATTAGTTGGGCAATCTTCGCTACATAGCTCGCAACCACAACATTGTATGGAGTCTGCATGGGCTTGCAATGATTCTAACTTAATAGCTTTCATTGTACATGCATTTACACATAAGCCGCAACCAATACAGGAATCTTCTATAATTACTTCGAAATCTCTTTCTCTGCAAATATTCACAATTTTTCGACTCTGTTCTGGTTCGTCAAATATTGCCTCGGCCATTTTCAAGAAATCTCTGGGAGATAGCTCCGTGATAGTTCTTGCAACGTCAATTGAGTTCCAAGAAAGGTTTCTGCCATTCAGATAATGTGAAATGGTAGATCTATCAACACCTAGCTCGTCAGCAATTACTTGATGACTTTCACCAGCATCCTTCAACTTGACCGCAGCCAAATATTTTAGACCAGATGCAATATGTTTCGGCATTTGAAACCACCATGTGTAATGATTACACATATATTTAATTATATAAATATAGTTGCCTACTAGAATTAAATAGAAATACTTTTATATAACTGTGGGAATACTACACATAAATTTTTTTAAAAATTTTTTAAAATGAATATAAATCAGAAATAAGCATCAATATAATCTAAAAACATTAGTAAATTCATAAATAATCCGATTATACAAATATTAAATATCTATTACTCTTTAATGATAAAAAAAGTAAAAAATATATGACAATTTATTAATACTTATAAACATAATTTGTATTACAAAAATTGAAAAAATCAGCTTAAATTTTTTGGCCAGCCTAAAATGTGTAGTAACTACACATAATTTTCATCAGAAATTTTTAATTAATACGAATGATATATTAGTTTACACGGAGATTATAAAATGAAGATAGTATCTATAGTTGGAAGGAAAAATTCAGGCAAAACCTCACTGACAGTGAAAGTCATTGAAGAGCTTTCAAAAAGAGGATACAATGTAGCCTCAATAAAGCATTCACACCACACTATGGAAATGGATAAGGAAAACACAGATACCTGGAGGCACAAGCAGGCCGGAGCCAACATGGTTGTGGGTGTCGGATCAACCACATTTTTCAATACACGAAAAGAGCATGACCTGAACAGAATACTCTACCTTCTAAAGCATTTCGACGATTATGACTTCGTGATAATTGAAGGCTTCAAGAACTACAACTATCCAAAGATTATAACCTCCCCTGATGTAAGGGACGAATACACAATAAAAGAGGTGGATTCATTTTCCGTTGATGAAACAGACATCAGCGAACTTGCAGACCTGATTGAAGAAAGAGGCCATGACATCACAGATACATTATTTGCAAGAAACTGCGGATTCAACAATGGCGAAGCAATTGCC
>OMSA01000151.1 GCA_900313645.1 uncultured Methanobrevibacter sp. | reverse complement strand
GACATTAAAAAGAATCCTAATCCTGCGATAAGGATTATAATAATGATTAATAAAATTCCGATAATTACATTATTACTCTTCAAATGCTCACCTCAATTATATATTAATTGGATTTTATATATTAAAAAAGTTAAGCAAAAAATAATTTAACTACAACATACATAAATTTTACTATAATGAAATGGTGATTAAATGAGCGGACCATGGGTAGAAAAATATAGACCACAAAAATTAGAAGACATCGTAGGACAAAAGCAAATTGTAGCAAGACTGGAAAAATACGTAGGCGAAAACAGCATGCCTAACCTAATGTTCACAGGTCCTGCAGGTGTCGGTAAAACAACCACAGCCTTAGCACTAGTTAAATCCATTCTTGGAGAATACTGGAGACAAAACTTTTTAGAGTTAAATGCATCTGATGCAAGAGGAATTGAAACTGTAAGAAACAACATTAAGAATTTCTGCAGATTAAAACCGGTAGGCGCTCCATTCAGGATAATTTTTTTAGACGAAGTGGACAACATGACAAAGGATGCTCAGCATGCACTTCGCCGTGAAATGGAAATGTATACCAAAACCGCTTCATTTATACTTTCATGTAATTACTCATCAAAAATTATAGACCCAATCCAATCAAGATGTGCAATATTCAGATTCGCTCCAATCAAAGGTGAAGAAATAGCCGAAAGATTAAAATTCATTTGTGAAAGTGAAGGATTTGAAGCCGATGATAAAGGTATCGAAACAATCGTCTATTTTGCCGAAGGAGATATGAGAAAAGCAGTTAATGTCCTTCAGGCGGCGGCTTCAGAAGGTGAAGCGATAACTGAAAATTCAGTTTATGAAGTTGTTTCAAAAGCAAAACCACAGGATATTGGAAACATGATCAATAAAGCATTAATGGGTGATTTCATGGGTGCTAGAAATATCCTAAGAGAAACAATGGTCCTTCAGGGAACAAGCGGAGAGGATATGGTTACCCAAATCTATCAGGACGTTTCCAAAAGAGTTCTTGAAGGAAAAATGGATGCAAGCATATACATGGATTTAATTGAAGCAATAGCTGAATGTGATTTTAGAATAAGAGAAGGTGCAAATCCAAGAATACAGCTTGAAGCCTTATTGACTCAATTCTTATAAAAGGTATTGAAATGTTATGGACTGATAAATACCGACCACAAGAACTATCACAAGTAGTTGGTAATAATAAAGAGATTAAAATAATTCAGGAATGGGTAAAGAATTGGAAAGATGGCCATCCCCAAATTCCATTGCTTTTAGTAGGTCCTCCAGGTATCGGAAAGACTACACTTGCACAGATTATAGCAAAAGAATTTTCAGAATACATTGAACTGAATGCAAGTGATAAACGTTCCCAAGACGTTATTAAAAGCACTATAGGAGAATCCTCATCATCCAGGTCACTGTTCGGAGACGATTACAAACTTATTATTCTTGACGAAGTGGATGGAATTCATGGAAGCAACGACAGGGGAGGAGTAAAGGAAATCGGCAAGATAATCAAAACTTCACATCATCCAATGATTTTAATAGCCAATGATTTTTACTCAAAAAGACTGCAATCCATAAAACCAAAATGCCAAGTCATTAAAATGAAAAAGTCACGTTGGAATTCGATTTCACCACTCCTAAGAAAAATTGCTCAACAGGAAGGCGTTGAAGTTGAGCCTGCAGCATTAAAGGAAATTGCCGTAAAATCCCAAGGTGACGTGCGCTCTGCAATAAACACCCTACAGGCACTTGCAGACAAAGACCATACCCTGGACGTTAAAGATGTGGAAGATATTGTTACAAAAGACACACGTTCAGATATTTTCAATGCAATTACAGGTGTTTTGAAAAGCAAAACCCCCGCACATGTAAAAGAGGCATTGTGGGTTGAAGAAGACCCTACACTTGTTATGGAATACATTGCGGAAAACATTCCACGAGAATATAAAAAGACCAATGAGATTAAAAAAGCTTATGAATACATTTCCAAAGCAGACTTATACTTTGGAAGAGCGCAAAGCAGCAGAAATTACGGTTACTGGAAATATGCATCTGATTTTATGGGAATCGGAGTAAGCAATTCCAAAGCGGAAACCTACAAAAAGTTCACAAAAATCCAGACCCCAACAATATTCGGTCTGATGGGCCGTAACCGTGGAAAAAGGAATTTGAGAGACGGAATTGCAGAAAAAATGTCTCTAAAAATGCATATTTCACACTCAATAGCTATTTCAATGTTTCCTTACCTTGAAATTATGTTCAACAATGATGAACTGGCCTGGGAAATAGCTGACTTTTTAGATCTTGACGATGCAGAAGTGAAAAGATTCAGAAAAAGGGTCATTCCGAAAAAGGTTAAGGAAAAAATGGAAAAACGAAAGGCACAAATGCGTGTTGAAGAACGTGACAGGCGCGCAGAAGAGCTTAAAAATCAAATGATTAATACCATTCCGGAATCTGTAGAAACTTCAGGCGATGATGAGTTGCCGTTTGAAATTCCAGGCATTGAGGAAACTTATGAAGAAGTGAGTGAAGAAGAAGTTCCGCAGGTTTCACTTTTCAGTTTTTAATTTTTACTTTCAATGAATTCGCTGGCTTTAAGTACGTTTTCTTTATACTGCGGAGCAACATCCTTTAAAAATTCACTGAATGAATTGGCCAATTCATTTTTATTTTCCTTTTCTATTAGTTTTTGACCGTCCATTTCCAAAAATGAATTAATCCAGTCAAGTGATACATTTATAAGAGGATAAATCTCATTTTCCTTGCGGACAAAATTCAAACCCTCACCTGAAAAGATTGCCTCAAAAATATCGTTTACCTCATCATCAAGAATAACGGGATTTACTACCAAATCATAGTCTCCGCTGTAAACCAGCTCTGCACCGTATTTTCTGGTGTATGGCTCCAACAGCAGTTCCACCATAAAATTGTCTTCAGGCATCAGTATTCGTGAATTT
>OMSA01000153.1 GCA_900313645.1 uncultured Methanobrevibacter sp. | reverse complement strand
GCCTTCGGCAATTTCACTGTTAGGCACTCTTCCGGTTGCAAAAAATGCGGTTCCTTCCAGCTCCTCGCCATTATCAGTCAAAACTTTGTCCTTAAAGACTTCGCTGACGTTGGTATGCTCCATGATGTTGACGTCCGGGATGATTTTTTCAAGAACGTACTTTTTGGTGTTTTCGCCAAGCTCCTTTAGAAACTCGCTTCTTGCAATAACGTTTACTTCACTTCCCAGTGTGGCATAGATGTTTGCAATTTCTGCTGCAATGATTCCTCCGCCGATTATATTCAGCTTTTGCGGAACATCGTCAAGTTTTAAAATATCCTTATTGGTCAGTCCGAATTCGCTTCCCCTGATGTCTGGAATGAAAGGTCTTGCACCGGTTGCTATTAGCAGATTGTCGTATTCTAGAGTTTCATTGTTGACAATCACGTTTTCACCGTCAATTTCAGCCTCGCCGTATATGACTTCGTTTCCGACACTTTCATTTTCCATCTGGTTTAGGGCTCTGAGCTTTTCCTGGGTTTGCTTGATTTTTTCAACTATCTTTTCGTAAGATATGTCGAGCTGGCTTTTGATAAATCCGTAATTGTTGAATCTTTTGTTGGCGTCGATAAATTTGGTAATGTCAGTCAATGCGCAAACTACCATGCATCCTTCATTCAGGCAAGTTCCAGCTATATGATTTTTTTCAATTAAAGTAACGTCTTCTCCCAGTTTTCCAAGTTCCAGAGACCCTAATCTTCCTGCAGGGCCTGATCCAATAACAATATTTCTCATTATAACACCCATTTAGATAGTTTTATATAATACTAACATTTATATAATTAGTATATATTAAAATTTTGGAGATGGAAAGATATGTGTATTGCAGCACCTGCTCACGTTGTTGAGATTAATAGGGAAGAAAACTTTTTGGTTGCTGATTTCGGCGGAGCAAGACAACAGGCTAAAATTGACTTATTGCCTGAAGTGGAACTTGGTGATTATGTTTTAATCCATGCCGGTTATGCAATTGAAAAATTAACCGAAGAAGCAGCTAAAGAGTCATTGGAAGCTTGGGAAGAGCTTTTAGAAACTCTTGAAGAAGAAGAAATTGAAATGGAAAAAGCAAGAATGGAGCATTTCAATCAGTAGATTGAAACTCTTGTTACTCCTTTTATTTTTAAAAATTCATTAATTAAATCGCCTTTAACGGGCTCTTCAGTAATTATTGTTAAGATTGGGTTTTCCTGAAGTTCTGTATCTTCAGCATAGGCCTGTCTTATATCAATACCTTTTTTTGTAATCAGGTTGGTTGTGTTTGCAAGAATACCTTCGCTTTCAGATCCGACTTCTATTTCTATTACTCCCAAATCCAGATTTTTGGCAATGTTTTTTAGAAGTGTTCCTGCCGGGATGATGTTTGAGAACAGATTATACAAATCCTCATCTTCGCAAATGACCTCAATTGTTGATTTTATCGCTCGTCTGTCAACGTTTGATGCTGTGGCCAGTGCCTTGTCACTTATCTTTAGGTTTCCGCAGTATATTTTGCCGTCTTCATTCAGGGACAGTCCAAGTTCAATCATTTTTTCTGCAACTCTCAGTCTTGCAGGGTACTTTCTGAATTTTTCATTAATTTTTTCCCACATTTTGTATCACCATTCCAACTTTTTGTACATTCAGGTAATATTTTGATGAATGTGGTATATATTATTTGCGGAAAATTAACGAAAAAGTTGTCATGTATCTTAAAAAATCATAAAAAATAGTTAGAAGTAGGCTAGATGGGATTCGAACCCATGACCTCCCGGTTATCAGCCGAGCGCGCTAACCAAGCTGTGCCACTAGCCTATAATTAATGTGTGACAGTTAACTGTCAACACTAATACTTTTATTAATCAATCTATATAACTGTTTCGGTTAAACATATAAATTAATCAAAATTTTAAAATTTATTTGTTAATCATTTCGTTGATGGAGTCTGCCATAGCATGTCCTTCAACAATGATTTTTGCTGAATCCACACCTTCAACGTTTTCAGCTCTGATTTTAGCATCAGCGGCAATACGGGTGATACTCATACAACCAGGATTGGTTGGTTTGAGGATAATTTCAGCTTGATCACCATCTACGGTAATATTTTGTACAATGCCCATTTCTACAATACTGATACCCATGTGAGGGTCATTTATTGGGAAAAGAGCGTCTTTAATATCATTTACTAATTCTTCTGACATCTTAAGTCTCCTTTATTTATGTATTTATAAGTATTACTCACGGTATTTATAAAGATTGTTATTTTTTTAAACGATGTTTAATCTTGACACCAATTCCGTTATCACATTCTTCCATTTCACGTCCGGTCATGATGGCCTTTCCAACACCAACAACGGTATCGTCGCGCACAACAACCACTTCGTCGTTAGGAATGATGTTCGGGTCCGCCTTTTCGATTCCAGGAGCAAAGACAGTATTGGTCTGGAGGTCAAAATCAATATTCACGATATGTATTCCCAAATCCTTAAGGATTTCTCCACCTTCCAAGTTCAGTAATCTTTATTGAGCAGCGCCAACTGTTTGCCGTTTGAAAGAATCCTTTTGTGATACATTCCTTTTGTTTTCACGTTATCCGGAATGAATTTGTCCCCGTTAATGCCGAACTGGTATTTGGCAATGGACTTAAGCTCATGCAAGGTCTTTTCACGGCGGTTGATTCTCTGGTGGTTTTTAAGCTCCATTCTTAAATTGTAAAGAGAATCGGGAGAAGTCGGGCGTCCGTCTTCACAGACATTGACGAAATCATCAATATAGCATTCACATGATTCCAGATATCCTCCGGCAAGATTTGCAACAATATTTTTGCCTTTGCAGTATTTTGCTATAAGCTTTCCTGTTTCTTCAATCTCATCGCTTGACCAGGAACCGGTTGTGCTTACGTCATATGACTGAATCGGAAATGTGTTTTCAAGTTCCCTTGGACATATTCCGAATGGGGATGTGACGATAAGTTCCTGAAATGATCTGGTAAGTTTTCTGAATTTCTGATGGGATTTGGAATTGGAATAGGGTTTTTTCATACTGCACGGAAGCAATACCACTGTATCTCCCAGCGGTTTCATCATTTCCATCCTTTCTCTCCATCTAACCGCTTCCGGACGATATAAGGACTCTTCACTTGAACATATTACCTGCATATTATTCCTCAAAAGCTTTTATTAATTCATTATCAAGTCTAATCAGTCGTTTAATGTTATCTTCACTCTCATCGATATTTCTCTGCCATTTGGCAATGACAAAATCAAGGTCCACCTCTCTGCTGCCGCTTGTCAGATTGTCGGCATGGGCAACAATTTTCTCTTCAATGGTTTCGGGGACGTATGACTTTTTTGGAAGTCCGAGCTTTTCAGCTTCGCTTTCGGTAATTCCCGCACCTATGTGGCGCTCGATGATGTTGAGCACCTCCTGGGGATAGCCGTAGCTTTTTGCAATTTCAACTCCGACAACCGCATGGGTTATTCCATGTGTCTTGGACCTTCCTATATCGTGCAGGAGAGCTCCCTTTTGAATAAGGTCTTTATCACAATCATTAAAATTAGTGGCAATCTGCATGGATTTCACGCAAACCGCTTTGCAATGTTCGATGACATTATCAGGTGTATTTTCTTTTTTAAGCAATTTTATTTCTTCGTTATCCATTTTTTTCACTAAAGGATTTGAAATTACTTTCAACCATTTTAATGTCTTCTTTAATCTGTTTTATATTGTCGGCATTGTCCTGGAATTCCAGTTCCTCACCGCAGACCGGACACATGAATTCATAGTCGGATGATTCATCAAAATCAAGTCTTACGTGGCCTTGCGGACATAAGAAGAACATGTTGTTTTCTTCACGTTCCAGTTCATCGTTAAGCATTTTCAAATAATCCTGGGAGTCTTTTTTGATACGGGTTATGACTTCGTCTTTTTCAAATTTCCAGGAATAAGTAAACCATTGTGTTTCAGGGTCTTTGCTTCTTTTATAACTTGCCAGGCCTAAATCATAGAGTTTATAAAGAATTTTTCTAACGATATTTAATTTGATCCCTGTCTCATTGGCAATTTCCTCATCAGTTTCAATTCCTTTGTCTAGTGCTTCAACGATAGGTAAATTGCTTTCATCTTCTACAACATTGGTCAATAAGGTCTTTACTAATGGATCATCTAACATTTAATTTCCCCTAAAACTGTGATTTATTATCATTAATATTAATAT
>OMSA01000155.1 GCA_900313645.1 uncultured Methanobrevibacter sp. | reverse complement strand
GCATCATTTGAAATGATAAAGTCTTTACCGTCATTCAAATTGGTAAAATCATCCTTACTTACGATAACTTCGAGGTTACCATTGACAATCATTTCAAGGTCAATGTTTCTGTCATGATTCTTATTGATTAGCTCTTTAATTTCTGCTCCTGACAGCTCGGATGATAAAATCAGTGATTTGAAACCAGCTTCATTCAAATCACGTACACAAAAGCTATTCCACACGTTTAAATTGTGATTTCCATAAATAGGACAATCAAAGATTTCATTCATTCCGGGGAAATCTCCCATAACTGAAATTATGATTCCTTCGTTTTCAAGCTCTTTTACTATTTCATTGCATCTGATTGCATCTTCTTCACTGATAAATGAGGATAAAACCCAAACGAATTCAGTAGGTGATGCCATTAAGCTGCCTTTCTTTAAAGTCTCCTTGATATTTTCAAAGTAATCCTTAGGGTTGTTGTAGTGGCAATTGCCATCAAAATAGATGCGTTTCAAATCAAATCCTGATGCGGCTCTGATTTGTGAAATGTCATCGATGAATATGGACAATTTTGGAGTTTTCCTTTTATTTTTAGGCTTTATATCGTTATAGTCCTCAAAGAATTTTGTCAAATTTTTTCTAACCTGTTTCACCGCTTTGTTGGTTGGAGTATAATGATTGATTAGCATTTCAGTTGCTGTAGCAAGTATTTCCCGCCTGATCTGGTTGATTTCACGAATAGGTATAAAAATATCCTTTGGCATGTTGTTAAATCTGATATTTTCAATGTAAAATGGTGTGCCTCCGGTTTTTTTAAGTTGCTGTTGGATAACCTCTTCTGTTACAGGCTTATTTTTTGCCTTTTCAAATTTATCCAATGTTTTGTGTCTGAAATTAATCAGCTCGCCATCAACATGGTATTCCACTTTGGTAAACAGGTTTAAATTTTCATCCCATGTCAGGGATAAGTTGATTCCCACGTTGTTTTTAATAGTCTCCTTTTCGAACTGTTTTAGATAATCGTGAGTTGATTTGGAATAACTGATGAACACTTCAGTTCCGACTTTAACAAGACGTGTTGTGTCTATAATGATTTCATTTTCGTCCTGTTTGATTATATTTTCAAGATAAATTCCTTTAATTTTTCCGTTGTATTTAAATGCGATTCCGTCTCCAGGTTCCAGAATAATTGGAATTTCATGGTTTTTAACTTCAATAGTCACTTTGGTATCTTCAATGTTGACTATATCCCCTATGTATAATCCTTCATGTCCTGAATGGCCTCTGCCCATTACCTCTCCAGGTTTATCGCCCATCATATATCCGTCTGTGAACTGACGGTTGAAAACAAGGTGCAGGTCCTTTTTATAATCTCCAGGATTTCCGTCAAGAATGTTTCTGTAGCTATTCACTATGGTTCCGATATAGTCCTTGGATTTCATTCTACCTTCCAATTTAAGGGATTTCACTCCTGCATCTGAAATTTCTGTTAAGTGATTGTAGGTTGCAAGGTCATGGGTGGATAAAAGATATCCGTTTCCGATATTGTATCCTCTGTATTTTAAACGGTACTCCCTTCTGCATGGCTGAGCGCAAGCTCCACGGTTTCCGCTTCTTCCGCTATTGTATGATGACATGTAACATTTTCCGCTTACACAATAGCATAACGCCCCATGGCCAAATACTTCAAGGTCCATGTCTATATTGTCTTTTTTAAGCTGGTTGTGAGTATCTTCAATCTGGTGAATGTTGACTTCCCTCGGCAGAACTATTCTTTTGATATTGTTTTTGCTGGCCCATTTAATTGATGAGTAATTGTTAATCCCCATCTGTGTTGAAGCGTGAACTTCCAAATCTGGAATGAATGTTTTTAAAAGCCAGATCAATCCGAAATCCTGAACGATGACCGCATCAACTCCAATATAATATAATTTAAAGAGATACTGCAATACATCCACGATTTCAAAATTGTTGATTAATGTATTGACTGTCACGTGGATTTTCGCACCATTTAAATGAGCATAAGTGACTGCCTTTTCAATTTCCTCGATTGTGAAGTTTTTGGCATATGCTCTTGCTCCATATTGCTGGCCTGCAATGTAAACTGCATCTGCACCTGCATTGACTGCAACCACTAACACATCATATGAGCCGGCGGGAGCCAGTAATTCTTCTAAGACCATATTAATTTTACACCTTGACTTTGATTTATTCATTTAAATTTTTGTAATTAATTATTAATATAATTAAAACATATTCTATTTTATGTACATAGTTTTTGAAGGAATTGACGGTGCCGGAAAATCAACTCAAATTCAGATGCTGAAGGAATGGTTGGAGGCAAACGGGTTTAGAGTTGAAACATTGGTTGAACCAACTGATTCTGAAGTTGGAAAACTTATAAGAAAGATTCTGCAACGTCCTGATGCAACAACCGACAGGGTTCAAAAAACTCTTGGTTTGCTGTTTGCAGCAGATAGGATGCTGATAATGGATAAGCTGGAGGACGAGTCCAAAGTCATTATTTCAGACAGGTCATTTATTTCATCATTGGCATATCAGGAACCTGCAGAATGGATTGAAATATTAAACAGATATGCAAAAAAACCGGACCTGTT
>OMSA01000158.1 GCA_900313645.1 uncultured Methanobrevibacter sp. | reverse complement strand
GGAGTTACTGCAGATACATGTATTTTCAAAACAGATTCAGATACAACTTTCAATACTAATAATCTTCAACCCACATTGAATGTTGATAATTTCACAACATTTTATGGCTCCGGTGAGAAATTAACATTTGATTTAAAAACAAACAGGGGCATGCCAGTATACAATGGAAACATCTCAATTAGTGTATACTTTAAAGACAATGGTGACTGGGTTGGCAATTACAGCTGTTTAAGCGGCGAAGGTTGGATTCCAGATTTGCTGGTCGGGTCTTATTATGCTATTTTTGATACAGAATATGCTAAATTCCAACCAGTCAACAGAACAATAACAATAACAATGCCTGACGGCAGGTATTATGTGAATGTAACTTCACTTACAGCCATCAACAAAACTGTGAATATCACTGCAAAAACCAACGTTCCAAATGATATTATCTGGGATGGTAAATTACTATTTATCTTGCCAAACGGATTTGATGATTATGCCGATTACCAAATCAATGCAACATATGAAGGATTGGACAATGTAACTGTCAGCAATGCTACTATAAGTGTCAGTAGAGCTAATTCAACCGTCAATATCACTGATGTTGTTTTAGATTATGGAAATTCAAAAAATGTTACTGTAACAGCAGAAGGCGCAACAGGAATCACTGCAATGATTGATAACAATCCTGTTAGCATTATCAACAATTATACAATTCCAATATCAGGTTTAAATGCAGGAACATACACTTTGACAGTAACAACAATCCCTGATGGAGGTCACAATCCCGTAACCAGGAATGCTACAGTAACTGTCAACAGGGCAAAAACAGAACTGGCTGCCGATGCAATCATTACAACCTATAGTGTCAGCAAGGATTTGGTGATTACATTAAAAGACAGTAATGGAAATCCAATTGGTGGCTTAAACATCACTGTTGATTTGAACGGCGCTCGAAACTACACAACTGACAGCAAAGGCCAGGTCAAGATATCAACCAAGGGACTGGCTGCAAACATATACGAAGTCCTGATAACCTTCAATGGCACTGAAAATTACCTGAACTCATCAAATACAACAACTGTAAGCATATACAAGGAATCAAGCAGAGTCGACACCAAGCCACTGACAACAGACTATAACGTGCACAAATACCTGGTGGTCGGCCTCAAGGACAATGAGGGAAATCCTATCAGAAACGCCGATGCATTTATAGAAATCCACGGCGTCACCTACAAGTGCAGAAGCGACGATGCAGGGGATGCAAGACTGATCATCAGATTGAACCCTGGCACATATACTGCCAAAATCACTTTCGACAATGTCAACTACACTGGCTTTACACAATACGTCACTGTAATCGTCAAAAAGCTAACACCAAAACTTACTGCCAAAAAGAAAACATTCAAGAAATCCAAAAAGGTCAAAAAATACACAGTAACACTAAAAGACAATAACGGCAAGGCAATGAAAAAGGTAAAACTCACCTTGAAAGTCAAAGGCAAAACCTACAAGGCAAAAACCAACGCCAAAGGTAAAGCTGTCTTTAAAATCAAAAACTTGAAGAAAAAAGGCACTTTCAAGGCCAAGGTTAAGTTTGCGGGAAACACATATTACAATGCTGTAACCAAAACAGTTAAAATTAAAATTAAGTAATTGCTTCGGCAGTTACTTCCATTTTTTTATTTTTTGGCTCAATCAAACACCTATCATTATATTGGACATAGCTTCGATATATTCGCCATTTCTTTGATTTAATTTTATTATATTAATCATTTCTTTCAGTAGATTAATCCGCCATTAGTCGGTCAATACTTTTCGCAAGTTCATGGCGAAGTTCGGAAAATTATGGTCGGAAATTGTTATATACATATGATTGACACAATATTAATTATATTTAAAACATGATAGGTAGGATTTGAGTGTATGGAAAACAGAAATATTATCATAATTTTAGTTGCTGTAGTTATCGTTCTTGCAGTTGTTGCAGGAGCAATGTTTTTACAATCATCCAATGCAAAAGAACCTACAAAAATTAAAATTACAAGTGATAAAGAACAGTACGAAAAGGACAGTAAACTGTCAATTGAACTGAAAGATTTAAACAAGACTCCAATATCAAAGGAGATAGTTAATGTCACAATCACTGACAAGAAAGGTAAAGTGGTTGTTGATGATGTCGTTAAAACCAATTCCAAAGGCAAAGCCAAGCTTGATTTGAAATTGAAGAAAGGAAAATACAAAGTAAATGTGACTTATGGTGGAAATGAAAACTACACGGGAAACAACACAACACAAAAGTTAACAATTAAAGAAAAAGAAAAAGTTGCAAAGAGGCAATATTCATCAGCTTCCACTTCAGGCGCCACCTATGTTGAAAGAACGGAAGGCAATATTAAATATGGCTATAAAGATGGAAGATATGGTTTTTGGACTCCAACTGGAATGTTTCATGAGGACAAAAGTCGTGCATTAAGCGGACAGGATTCACCTGAACCATTTATGGAAGATGGATCATTTTATGATCAGATTTAATTGGAATTTTAACTGAATGCTCCAAACTATAAATAATATGATGTAGGTGCAACTTCCACCTACAACTTTTTCTTATTTTTCATCGGCATTAGACCATTCCATTATTTCTCGTCTTCTTGCCTCATTTCTTAATCCTATTTTTATCATGGCTTAACCGGCTAACTCGGTCAAAATATATTAAGCTTCACGAATTTTACTGGAGGGCTGGAATAAAATGATTTTGTGGGGAGGGGTGTTATTGTTGAATTGTGCCATGAGTAAATTAATAGTTCTTTTAATAATTGTGATAAAAAGAGAGAGTGTTGGTGTTTAAGTGACTAGTTTAAACACCGTGTGTTTTTTGAGGAAAATTATATATTGGCAGATTTTTTTAATTTTCCAACGACTTGTATCAAATTAGCAAATTGTGAAAATCTAATTCAACACAATTCTAATTTTGGAGAGTATTAGTATTTTTGACTAATAATGTAGAGTGTTTAGGT
>OMSA01000159.1 GCA_900313645.1 uncultured Methanobrevibacter sp. | reverse complement strand
ATAAATACGCAGCAGTCAACGCATGGAGATTTGTCTTCTCCTTTTTTGCTTATTATATCGCAGCGAACTGTTCCGTATTCTTCCTTGAATGCATTAAAGATTTCCTTTGCATTTGATTTTATTTTTGGTATGTCGTCATTGAGCAAACCGTTTGCCATTAATGCGCCTGTTACTGCTCCACATGTTCCTTCATCAAATGTTCCGCCCATTCCACCTGCAAATCCGCAAGCTAATTTGCACATTTCAGCTTGACTTATAGGATAATCTGCACTTTCACATAATCCCATAAGGGTTGACTCGGAACAACTTTTAAATTCTCTGTAATCGCGAATTTTTTCCTCTAAAATTTCTTTATCCAATTTCATGTTACAATCTCCTAATTAATTATATAAGTTAAGAATTTTAAATAATTATTTACTATAATTCTTTAGGTGAAAAAAATATGCATCCAAGACCAAGTCCAATTGCGGCAACTCTTTATACATTAAGAGACATGAATGTAGATGTTATTGTTATGCACGGGCCTACCGGGTGCTGTTTCAGGACAGCAAGACTTTTGGAAGGTGACGGCGTACGTGTAGTTACTACAGGAATGTCTGAAAATGATTTTATTTTAGGTGCCGGTGAGAAATTAGTCGATACATTGACCGAAGCTTATGAAATGTTCAAACCTGAACTGATGGGAATTGCAGGTACCTGTGCCAGTATGATAATCGGTGAAGATTTAAAGGAAGCTATTGCAACAGCAGACCTTCCATGTACCGTAATACCTGTAGAGTCACATGGAGGATCTGGTGAAGGTGACAATACTGTTGGAGCAATAATGGCATTGGATGCGGCCGTTGAAGCAGGCGTAATTCCGCAGGAAGAATCAGACAGGCAAATTGAAATGCTTGAAAAGGCAACAGAAGTTGAAAAAACCCGTGGAATGGCACAGGGCAAATACATTAAACCTAATTTTGGAGACTCTAAGGAAAAAGTCGCAAAAACTGTTGTCAACGCACTTAAAGATGATAAAAAAGTTGCATTTGTACTGAATGTTAAAAAAGAGACATCATATTTATTTTCAGATATCATTAATTTTGATTATAATGAAATCAATCATGACAATAAACCTGTTTTTGTTGCCAACCTGGATGAGAATGTAGGCCTTCCAAGAATCAGGCAGCACGCTGTAAACATTAAAAATCAGCTGGGCATTGAACCTGATTTTATCACAGGGGGTCTTGATGAATACCCGATTACAGGTAATAAGGCTGCAGAATATCTAAAGGATAAGGATTTGGATTTAATTGTAGTGTTTGGTGTTCCTCATGCATTTCCAATTGAAGAATTTGAAGCGGAATCAGTTGCAGTGACAGATGGGCCTCGTCTGGTGGAGCCACTTAAGGATTTGGGTTACACTCATGTTGTTGCAGAGCTTGATGCACATTCAAAAACACTTGGTACTGATGAAATAGTATTTTCAGACTTTGGCGGCATGATCAGATCAGCTATTGGGTGGTTAAATATCTGGTATTGCCTGGAGTTGGAGCATTTGGAAGCGCTATGGAGAATTTAGAACCATTTAAGGATGTTATTAATGAGCATGTAAATGATGATAAACCATTTTTGGGAATTTGTCTTGGCCAGCAGGTACTTATGAGTTCAAGTGAGGAATCACCGGGCGTTGATGGTCTGGGTTTGTTCAAGGGCCATGTTGAAAAGCTTCCTGAAGGTGTTAAAATTCCTCATATGGGTTGGAACAGGCTTGATGTATGTAATGATTCACCTATTTTGGAAGGAATCGACGGTGAATATTTTTATTTTGTTCATTCTTATCATGTAATGCCTGACGATGATGAAATCGTTGCGGGCACTTGTGAGTATGGAAATAGTGTTGTTGCAAGTTTATCTAAGAACAATTTATTCTCAACACAATTCCATCCGGAAAAAAGCGGTAAAGCAGGATTAAAAATTTTAAAAAATTTCACTAACTTGGAGATATAAACAATGGATATAGAAGGATTTGTAAGAGCAAGAATTGACGATTACTCATATGACGATTTAGCGGAAATTCTCGCAGTACGCATAAGAGAATATAAAAAAATTTCAGAGGACAACTCTGTTGAAATGGCAAAGGCGGTAATTGACGAGGTTTCAACTACCTTAAAATTACAGGAAAGCGATGATGAATTTTTAAAAGAAATCGTCGATGTAAATAAGGCTGATGTGCTGATGGGCGAGATGGGAGTGGGATCCCGTGGGGCAGGCGACTTTTTTGTTCACAGGAAAATCGCAGAAATCGTTTCATCCACAAATACCGCTTCACTGGTAAACCCTTCAGAGCAGGATGATGGCGGAGTTGTAAAGGCACCAGTTAAAAATGATGAGGTCTACATTACAACCGCAGTCGATGGAATTCACTCTAGATTAAGTGAATATCCGTTTTTAGGCGGTTTTCACGTAACCCGTGCGACATTGAGGGACGTCTGTGTAATGGGTGCAGACCCTGTAGCTATCTTAAGCGATGTTCACCTGGCAGATGACGGGGATGTTGCAAAAATATTTGACTTTACAGCAGGTGTGGCGGCAGTATCCGAACTTGTCGATGTTCCGATTGTAGCTGGAAGCACATTGCGTGTCGGAGGGGACATGGTGCTTGGTGACAGATTCGTTTCAGCTGTAGGAAGTGTAGGAGTATCACCTTATCCTCCAACTGCAAGAAAAGGAGCGACCGAAGGGGATGTAATTCTGCTTACAGAAGGTTCCGGTGGAGGAACAATAACCACTACCGCATTATATAACGGATTTTTCGATGTTGTATGGGATACAATGAACGTAAACTTTGTTCAGGCATCACATGCACTGTTTGAATCAGATCTTGTTAAGGACGTCCATGCAATGACTGATGTTACAAACGGAGGATTGCGTGGGGACGCTCATGAAATATCAAACACAACCGGTGTCGGTTTGGAGTTTTATGAAGAAAACATCAGAAAAATGGTGGCTCCAAATGTTTTAAACATGCTTGAAACATTAAATATCGACCCGCTTGGAGTTTCAACCGATTCCCTAATGCTTATTGTACCTCCTGAAATTGCAGAAGATGTCAAGAAAGCTGTTGGAAAATATGATGTTGCAATATCTGAAATCGGTGAGGTTAACAATTCCGGAGAACCGATTTTGGTAAAACAAGACGGGTCAACTGAAAAATTAGTGCCTTTATTTAGGGAAGCTGCTTATACCAAAATTAAAAAATTGGTTGGTGAAACAACTCCTGAAGACTTTGAAGAGATGAAGGAAAAAGTTCAAAAGGCTTCCGATGCGGCAATCGCTAAAAAAGACAAGGTTATTGAATACATTTCTCAAAAATAGTTGAGAAATTATTCGCATCTATTTTTTTAAGTGCAGATGTGCAAATTCACACCTGCGCACTTTGATATTTTTTTAATAATACCAAGTATAATCTTATTTTATGTTAGACAATAAGGGTTCGTTATATGTAATGGATGCAGTATTGGCCATAGTTTTACTTTTAGTCGTATTTTTGATAATTAACTCGGCAATTTCCATACCAACACACGAATATTCCTATGAAAGCAAAAACATCAGGACCGCACAGGATGTTATGGAACTGTTAAGCGGAAGAATCGATTTTCAGGATGAAAGTTTTTTATCTAAAATTTCTACAATTTTAAGTGATGATGAAAACTCAAAAGAATCAATTAGAGAGGTTTCACAACTTTGTGAGGATAAGTTAGATTCATATGATTTTGAAAATTATAGGTTTAGTGAAAATAATATTTTGAAAGGTAAGGTATTGGCTTCAAAAGGCTATTATTCAGATGCGAACACTGTTTCAGTGGCTACAAGGACTTATGGAGATTATTCTTATACATTATCAATATGGCAATAATTATATAGTATAAAGATAATATCAATAAATGTTATCTTATTTTGTTGCCCTGGTGGTGTAGTTTGGATAACACATGGGACTGCGGATCCCATTCCCCGGGTTCAAATCCCGGCCAGGGCATTATTATT
>OMSA01000160.1 GCA_900313645.1 uncultured Methanobrevibacter sp. | reverse complement strand
AAGAATGGTCTCACCATTAATGGTAATAATCACACTTTAGATGCAAAGAATATTGCAAGATTTTTTAAGATTCGCGCATCCAATGTGGTCATAAATGACCTTATTTTAAAAAATGGAAATGATTCTGCCATAATTGTTTCAGGCAGCCTTACAACAACAAATGTGGAATTCAATAATTGTAGTGCTGATAAAGGTGCTGCAGTATTTGTTAATGAAAAGAATAAGTATACCAGTGAAAATGATAAATTTATAGGCAATTCCGCTCTTAACGGTGCAATTTTTGCATATAATGCCAATGCAACCATTAACAGGGGATTTTTCAAGGACAACAATGCGGATATGGGCTCAGCAATTTATGCTGAGGCGTCTGTAGTAAGAATTACAAATTCCCTATTGGAAAATAATCATAATAATTGGAGTTCCATTTATGTAATGGGGTCTCATTTAGGCATTCGAAACACCACTTTTGCTAATTCCACTTCCAAATATGCAACTGCAATCTATACATCAGAAAGTGTGGTGGTTATGAAAAAATCAAGATTCGTTAATTTAGTTGCAAATATTACTGCGGGAGCTTTAGGATTTAAAGATGTCAACAGTATTAACATTGATGGCTGTGAATTCATACATGCACTGTCCAGTAAAAACGGTGGAGCAATTTTTATAGATTTCCCTGCGGGCGATACGGAGTCTCGAGGATCAATTGTAATTAACAACACAGTCTTTGAAGAATGTTCATCAATGTTCGGAGGAGCTTTACTTCAATTGGGTGGTGAACTGGTATTGCTCAATTCAAATTTCACAAGCAATCATGCAGATTTCAATGGTGGTGCAGTTTATCTTTCATACACTGAAACTTTAATGGAAAATTGTGTGTTTGTTAAAAATAATGTTAATTTGACTGATGAAGTGACTGATGAAGATTATTATACTTATGGTGGAGCGGCATTTGTTGATTACTCCAAGTTCATAGCGGTTCATTCCAAATTCATTAACAATTCTGCATATGACGGCAGTGCATTATATATGCGGGATGCATTATATCATTTGGAAAGCATGGAGTTTAATGGAAACGATAATGCAATCTATTCACTTTTTGATGCTGAAAAATCAAAAGTAATTAATTTGACAGGTAGTGACAATATTTCTGATGATGATTTTGGAAATGTCATATATTATAGTGTTGTCAGAGGTGAAGGTATGCCGATAATCGCTTCAAATATCACTATAAACATCACTAATCTTCCGTCAAGATATGACTTAAGGCAAGAGGGGTTAGTTACTCCTGTCAAGGATCAAGGTTATATGGGTGCTTGCTGGGCATTTGGTTCACTTGCAGCATTAGAATCTGCAGTATTAAAGGCAATGAATTACACTGCTGATTTTTCAGAAAATAATATGCAAAATTCATTGTTGAGATATTCAAATTTTGGAGCCCCTACCGTTTCTGAAGGTGGGGTTAATCTATTATCAATTGCATATCTGGTAAGCTGGCTTGGCGCATTTCCAAATGATTATGATACTTATGATGAGCTTGGAAAAATTTCCCCGCTTATAACATCTGAGGCTGATATTCATGTTCAGGACGTCATTATGTTACCTCATACTCCTGGAAATCAGAATAGTATCACTAATGTCAAACAACTTATTTACCAATATGGTGCAATAGGAGGCTATCTGCTTTCTAAATCATCACAAAGCGATGGAAATCCAACACATTATTATAATAAAAACACTTCAGCAGAATATGTTCCGGATCATTTGGTTTCCAATCATGCGATATGTGTTGTGGGATGGGATGATGATTATTCCGCAAGCAATTTCTTAATCACCCCTCCTGGAAATGGTGCATGGATTGTTAAAAACAGTTGGGGGACCGACTGGGGAGATGAAGGATATTTCTATGTTTCATATTATGACCAGTCATTATGTGCATTCCCAGATATATTAACCGAATACTTTATGGCATTTGTATTAAATAACACTCTTCCTTACAACAACAATTACCAATATGACTTTTCAGGATTGGGGGGATTTGATAATGGTGGTTATGATAAGGTATACTATCTAAATAGTTTCGAAGCTTATGAGAATGATGTAATTGCGGCCGTTGGAACTTACTTTAATAATGCGAATGTTGATTACACAGTGGAAATTTATGTCAACGATGAAATGGTTTACACACAATCAGGTGTGTCTCCATTTGCAGGATATCATACTATTAAATTGGATAAATATGTTTCAATTAAAACCGGAGATAGGTTTGATGTTGTAATGACATCCAATTCTGTGCCTGTTTCCAGACCTTCAAGAGTACATTATAACGGTACCTGTTCATTAATATCAACAAATCACATTGAATGGCAAGATTTATCTGGAAATGATAGGGTTGCATGTTTAAAAGCATATACATTGCCGGATTTATGGGGAATTGACAATGTTGTAGAGTATTATTCAGACAGCAAACCGTTCATTGTTGATGTGGGCCAAAGCAATGTTGAGGTTACTATTTCATTTGACAACATTACCATTACAAATATCACTGATGAAAACGGAATTGCAGTGTTTAACCTGCCGTTGTTGGCTCCTGGAACACATCCGATTACAACAACCTTTAATGGCACTTCCCTCATCAATACCGTTACAGTGAAGGACACTGTTGAAGTTCCTAAAGAAATCACTGTCGGATATAATGCAAAACTTAATGTTACCGCCACATATTATGATAAGAATGGTGATGTGATTGGTGAGGTAATATTTCCAGTGAACAACAAAATTGGAACATATTATGTAACATTTACCAATTATCTCACAAATCAGACAGTTACTTCTAAAATTAAAGTAGTATCCAGATTCAGCGGCAACAAAAACATTAACATGTATTATGTTGATGGAAGCCGTTATATCTTTAAGGTATATGGTGATGACGGACAACCTGTCGGTAAAAATCAGCTGGTCGTTGTTAAAATCAATTCAAGAACCTTTAAAGTCAGGACAAATGCCAATGGTATTGCAGCATTGAGAATACCTGTGATTATCACTCCAGGCACTTACACTATAACCGCTACTTATGCAGGACAAACCGTTAAAAACATTTTAAAAGTAAACAGGGTGCTTGCAAGCAAAAACGTTATAGTCAAAAAGACAGCTAAAAAAATGGTCTTAAAAGCAACTCTTAAGAATGGTAAAAAACCGCTTAAAGGAAAAATAGTCGTATTCAAATTTAACGGCAAAAACTATAAGGTCAGAACCAATTCAGCAGGCGTTGCACAAAAGGTCTTGAATCAAAATGTTATTAAAACTCTTAAAAAGGGTAGAAACTATCCTGTTTTAATATCATACTACAGAAACACAATAAAATCATTCGTTCTTGTTAGATGAATTCTTTCATCTACACTTATTTTTTT
>OMSA01000163.1 GCA_900313645.1 uncultured Methanobrevibacter sp. | reverse complement strand
AGCTATTAAAGAAACCCACGGATACGAACAAGCTGGATGTAACATCTGTATGGATTACGTATGTGAATGGGCTGACGTATCAACCGGTTCTGTAGGATCTCCTGACGGATGGTCCACTGTTTTAACCAGAACCGACGACGGTGAATCAATATTCAAAGCTGCTGTTGACGCTGGTTTAATTGAAACAAAACCAATGGATGACGTAAAACCTGGTCTTCCTTTACTTGAAAAATTAGCTAAAGGTAAAAAGGACAAAAACGGTAAAGAACGTGAAAGAAGAGCAAAAATGGGATTACCACTTCCTGTGGAATACTAATTCCACTTCTTTCTTTTTTTATTTTTTTTTTTAATTAATATCAATTTAACCAATACTTTTTTTAAATTAATCTTTAAATATCTCTTGTTAGATATATTTAACAAGAGGTGTAATATGAAATTTAATAGATTACTTGTTTTTGCAATTGCAATTGCATTTTTACTGTCAATAAATTTTGCATTTGCGGTTGATGAGAATATTACTCAAGCGGTTTCTGAAATGGATGACAATCTGGTGAAACTTGATGATGCTCCACAGAACACATTGGCTGCTGCTTCTGAAGATATTGTAGCCTCCAGTGATGATTCCGATGTCGTTGGCGATGAGATCAAAACAATTGTGATGGGGAAGGTTACCAAGAGGTATAATGGTGCAATAGAATATTCCGCTACTTTTTATGATACCAGTGGCAGTCCATTGAAAAACACCAATGTTCTTTTTGAAGTGGATGACTATAATGATTACCGGGTAGATACAGATTCAAATGGTGTTGCATTATTGAAAATATTAATAAATAACGGAAACCACAAGATTTCTGCATTAAATCCGACTAACAATTATGTTGATTCAGCAAACATTAAGGTATTTGATGTTGTTACCGGCGGAAAAAACATTAAAATGTACTATGACAATGGCAACGCATATAAGGTTCGCGTTTTCGATGATAATGGAAATCCAGTAAAAGCGGGTCAAAAAGTTACTTTTACCTTAAATGGTAAGAAATATGTCAGAAGCACAGATAAAAACGGTTATGCATCTTTTAAGATAACTGCAAAACCTGGAACCTATGCAATCTATGCGCAGTATAAGGATTTTAGGATAGGCAATTATGTGACTGTCAAGGATGTTATTAAGGCAAAAACAGGCAAGGTTAAGCCCGGTTCAAAAATCAAGTTCCAGGTCAAATTCCTTGGAAAAAACAAAAAGAATAAACTCATCAAGGTAAAATTCAACAAAAAAGCATATAAGGCAAAAACAAACAAGAAAGGAATTGCAATATTCAAACTTAAAAATCCTAAAAAAACAGGCAAGTTTAAAATCGTAGTAATATACAAGAAATCCAAAGTAAACTATGAATATTCACAAAATTGGTAAGAAAAGAGATATCTCTTTTCTTTTTTTTTTTAAATGGTTGTAACTGTACACCCTTCTTTTTCAACGATTATGGTGTGTTCCTTTTGGCTTACGAAGCAGTTCTGTTTTTCACGCAAAGGTGCGTATGCATAGACTGCCATCGCTTCTGACAATTGCTTTAAGGCAATGTTTCCTTTTCTCTCACCAAATTCACTGGTGATCCATCTTCCGGAAAACGGAACAAACCTGTGGTTGTGCTGAATATATTTCAGAACCCTCTGTGTACTTTTCATTCTGAATGGCCTGTTCTTCAGGTATGAGAAAATATAGTGTCCCGGGGCGTCGTTTACGATTCCCTCTCCGTTTGTTGCAAACGGTTCGATTGCCACCGCCTGACCTTCCTCTAAAATGTAGTGGTCATGATTGTCATAGTTTGGTATTGATATTCCAGCATGGAGATTATTCTGTTCTAGGCTATGGCCGGTTAAATTGAATATCGGATTTAATTTGTACTCGGAAATTGCTTCATGGACTGCTTCACCAATCTTTGAGACTTCAATTCCTGCCCTTGCGGTTGCGATTGCGGCTTCAAGACCTGCTTCTGACGCTTCAACTATCTCTTCATGCAGGTTTATTTCATCCTGTGTGTAATTTTCATCAATGTTTCCATCAGCTATTATTGTAATGGCGGTATCTGCAATGTATCCGTCAATCATTGCTCCCAAATCCAATTTTACCATGTCCCCCGCATTAATCACGGTTTTGTCATTTGCTGGGGAGGTGTAATGTGCAGCCACTTCATTCAATGATACGTTGCATGGAAATGCAATTTCAGCGCCGGACTTTAATATTTCGCTTTCTACATATTCCACCAGGTCAATGACCAATGTTCCT
>OMSA01000164.1 GCA_900313645.1 uncultured Methanobrevibacter sp. | reverse complement strand
ATGCATCTCTGATATCCCTTAATCTGTCAATTGAATCGATTTTCATAATAGTACTATAAAACATAAAATGTCCTCCTAACTATTTTAAACTTTGTTTTATGTAATAAAAATATTTTATGTTAAACTACAAATTTATAAGCATGTTTGAAAAACAGAATGTAATATATCTGGCCGGCGGTTGCTTTTGGGGTGTTGAGGCATACATATCAAGACTGAAAGGAGTCAACAATACAGAAGTCGGATATGCTAACGGCATGGATTTAGCACCGACTTATGAGAAGGTTTCAAGCGGAAAAACAGGTCATGCCGAAACCGTTAAAGTTACATATAATCCCAAGATCATAACTCTTGAAAATATATTGGAGAATTTTTTCACAATTATCGATCCATTCACTAAAAACCGTCAGGGAGCAGATGTCGGAACACAATACCGAACAGGCATCTACTGGCAGGACCCAAGGGATAAAACTGCCGTGATTGATTTTTTGAGAAAAAAGCAGACAGAATTTGGCAAAAGGATTGCAGTTGAGGCTAATGAAATCCATAATTTTTACCCTGCAGAAGGCTATCATCAAAAGTATCTTGAAAGAAATCCGCAGGGCTACTGTCATGTTGATTTAAATTTAATAGACGATGAAGAATTTGACCACTTGACTCGTGAAGAGTATGAAATAACACAGCTTTCTATGACAGAACCGCCATTCACTGGAAAATATGATAACTTTTTTGAAGATGGTGTATATGTAGATGTGGTAAACGGTGAAATTCTGTTTTCTTCAGATGACAAATTCGACTCAGGCTGCGGCTGGCCCGCATTTACAAAGCCGATTTGCGAAGATGCAATAACAAAAAACCGTGACTTTTCACACGGAACAACACGAATTGAGGTAAGAAGCGCAAAGGCCAATTCACATTTGGGCCATGTATTCAATGACGGACCCGATGGCGCTAAACGATATTGTATCAACTCCGCGGCATTGAAGTTTATTCCTAAAGAGGAACTTGATGAATATCTAAAAAAAATTAATAGTGATGAGGACAAATAATACTATGATGAAACTAGATGAAATAAAAAATCCTGAATTTAAGAATTATATCAATCTCGCATATATGCAAGGCGAAAACAATAATTTTGATGCCGTTTCCAAAATTGAGAAGATTCAAAACCTGTTAAAATTCCATACGGCAATGACAATGAATATATCGTACCCATCTTTACAGATGAGCGAGAATACATTCTGGGCATGCAGTATTTCTCATTGAACGTGATGGATGAAAATAAGGATTATATTATCGAAAAACTGGTTTATTTCAAAAAATTAAAAGAAGATCCTAATTTCTTAGGATATCTGGTAAATATTTCAAGCGTAAGCTATATAATAAATACTAGCTTACTCTAAAAACTCTTTTTTTATCTCTTCAATTATTTCAACAAACCTTTTTGACACTTCATCATCAGGGTCTAAAATTGAAATAGCTGAATCCTTATTTGGAGCATCGGAAACACTTTCTTCAATAGGCAAATCACCTAAATAAGTAATTTCCATTTCCTCAGCAAATTTTTCACCGTTTCCTTCACCGAAGATGTTTAATTTTTCACCACAGTGAGGACAAATGTAATAAGCCATGTTTTCAATAAGGCCGATGTTTTTGATATTCATCATCTCAACCATTTTCACACATTTCAATACATCTTCCTGTGAAACGACGTTAGGTGTGGTGACCATCAATACCAAATCAGCATCAGGAATTGATTGAAGAACTGTTAAAGGCTCATCACCTGTTCCAGGCGGATTGTCAATAATTAAAAAGTCAAGTTTTCCCCAGTGACAGTCGGAAATCAACTGTTTGATAGCACCAGTCTTTTGAGGTCCTCTCCATATAATCGGTCTGTCCAAACTGTCAATCAGAAATGCCATTGACATCACTTTTAAACCGCTTGAAGCGACTACCGGAAACATTGAATGCTTATATTCTTCCTGTTTAGCTTGAATGAATTTTTGCTGTTCATCCTGAGGCAATGTCATATCCAAATCCTTTTCAACAATATTTTTAAAAGCATCAAACTGATACTTGTTGAATTCCTCTTCAAGCATGTTGACGCCCAACATCTTAGGTATGTTTGGGCCGTGAATATCAGCATCAAGAATACCAGTATTATAACCCATAGCCTGTAGGGTTTCAGCGATATTTGCTGCAACTGTGGATTTTCCAACTCCTCCTTTTCCACTCATTACAACGATTTTATGCTTGATTTGACCTAAGTTTTTAGCTAATCTTATTTCCTGTTCAATCATTTGTCTTTGTTGTTCGGGAGTCATTTGGCCTCCGTGACCATGATGACCATGTCCATGTTCTGGCATAATATATCATCTCCAAAATTAATTTAAGTGAATTTTTTACTTACTTCTTCAACAGCAAGGATTAACGGATCTGTAACCATTGATACAGGCGGTGCGTATGCAAATTCCATATTGCTTAAATCAAAGCAGGTCAAGCCTTCTGTAATAGCCAATGTCATTGTATCGATTCTTTCTGCAACCCTTTCTTCTGCTATGATTTGACAGCCAATAATGGTTCCATTTCCATCACATATAACTTTAATATCCATTGGTTTTGCATTAGGATAGTAACGTGCTCTTGTAAGTGCCTGTACTTTTTGTACAACAGGTCTGATACGGTTTTGTTGTGCGAAACTGGTTGTATAACCTACTGCACCAAATTCCAATTTTCCGACTTTTGAAACCATTGAGTTTAAAACAGGATTGAATTTGGATTTCTTGCCGCAGATTGTACGTGCCAATGTTTTGGATTCACGAACAGCTGTAGTACCTAATTGGGATATGGTATTTGAACCCAATATCAAATCTTTTGATTCTACACAGTCTCCAACAGCATAAACATTTTCAACTGAGGTCTCCATCCTGTCATTTACAAGAATGGCCCATCTTCCAATCTCACAACCTGCCATATTCGCCAATTCAAGTTCTGCTCTAACACCGGTTGCCATGATAACCATGTCGGCGTCATAGATTTCCTCATCGCCAAAGCAGGCCTTTTCAACTTTAGTCTCACCGATAAGCTTTGTAATCGGTTTTCCTAAAACCACCTTGATACCTTCCATTTCCAGATATTTTACCAGGATATCGGACATGTCCTTATCAAGAGATCTTGGTACAATTTGAGGTAACATTTCACTTAAAATAACGTTTAAACCTTGTTTTTTATATTAAACCGGCACCTGTTACAATGGCGCTTTTGGCTTCTTTCATTGCTTCCTGAACTTTGATTCCATCATCCATATTACGGATTCTGAATACTCCATCCAATTCCACTCCCTGCATTGGAGGCACAAACGGATTTCCTCCTGTTGCAAGAACCAACTTATCATAATCCATGACGACTTCTTTACCTGCCTTTTGGTAAGTAACAGTCTGTTTGTTTGAGTCAACTGCGGTAACTTCCGCTTCAATGATTACTTCAATGTTCTTTTCCTTATAATCTTCAGGAGTTCTCATCACAATATCATCAAAAGATTCAATTGTTCCAGACAATACATACGGAATAGCGCATGGAGAATATGCAACCTTATTATCTCTTGTTATTACTGTAATTTCAATTTCTTTATCGAGTTTACGAATATTGGAAGCTGTAGATATTCCTCCAGCTCCTCCACCTACAATTACTACTTTCATTTTAACAAAACCATATTTGATTTATACAAAGTAATATTTAGTATAAAAGATATAAAAAGATTAAGGTTAAACTATGAAGGAATTAGATTTTAATTTAAAAGAAAATCCGTTTTATGATTTTTTCTCCACACGATATGCCATGACTGCCCGCATTAACGTGGAAAAATTATGGAATTACTGCAAAAAAACTGACAAGTCTTTTTTTATAATGAGTTTGGGCTGTCTGATGAATGCGGTCAATTCAGTTCCCCAGCTTAAAAGAAGAATAATCAACGACAAAGCATATGAATTTGATTATCTTGAGGGACTAACTCCCATAATGGATGAAAACAATGAGATCTACAAAGAGATGAAGGTTGAAACACCTCAAAACTTCAATGACATTCTTGATTGGCATGATTATGTCAGAAATTTATCCGATGAAATTTTAAGCGGTAAAAAAGATGCTTTTTTAATGGAAACTAAAAAGCGTGATGTGATTAACATTGCAAATTTCTCATGCATCCCCTGGGTTGACTTTGACACAATTACCTCAATAATTGATACTCCAAAACAGACACAACCTTTAGTTACTTGGGGAAAAGTAAACAAGGATTATGAGATGAGTGTAGCAATAACAGTAAGCCATATTTTTGTTAACGGCCGCGAACTGGGATATTTTTATGAAAATGCCCAAAAGGAATTTGATAACATACTCGACTTTGATTAAAATTATCAATATTCGATTTCATTAATAATTTTTTGAAGATATTTCTTTTTTAAAACGAACTCTCTCTTATTGGCCAGTCTGTCACTATTCGGCTGAGGAACCTTTTCATCCAGTCTGGAAGCGCCCAGATATCTGGTGTCCCCTTCAGTCAGCTGATGGGCAAGACCATTGTCAATTGTCTTTTTTATTTTATAATAATCCGTGAACAATACGTCGAAATCGTTGCTTAGATAGTAAATTTCCAAATCTGTGACTATTTGATATTCATCATACCATATAATTACCAGCTTTTCATGCTTAAACAGTTCAGAAAAAGAAATGAGATTAAAATAATCAATATCTGCAAGCTTAAACTTTTCAGCAGGATATCTTCTTCCACAGAGCTTGCTGTTATATTTGATGGTTGCTAAAAAAAAATTAGTTGATTCATTTAAACTAATTTCATTAACATTTCGGCCAATAAATTGTTCAAATGAATCCATAGTATCTAGTCTTTGTGTAATTCTTAAACCACCATAGTGTGATTTGTATTTAATGTTTAATCCGATAAGTAATGGAGTTATTTTTTCGATGATTCTTGCTTTTTCTAGTATTCCGCAGTCAATGGTTTTTACACCAGGAATTTTGTCAATGATTTCAGCTGCAGTTGCTTTTGCATCATTATCATCACCTGCAATCAAACAGTCACAGTCGATATCTTCCGGAATGTTTGCAAGGTGTGAATTTGAAATGTTACAAAAAGCACAGATAACTTTTGCACCGGTTCCTTCCAGAATGGATGCTGTCCTTTCAGCTGCTGAACCTTCCATAAGGTCGATGAATCTGAATGGTTTTCCGCCGATTGCTGTTTCTAAAGGTACTGTAGCATCCATGACGATCTTGTCTTTACAGAATTCTTTAATTCCTTCAACGGTAGGTTTTTGAGCTGCAAGTGGTACGGTAATTATTAATACATCACCTTCGCGTGCTGCATCTTCGTTTGCCATTCCCACCATATTGGACAAGTCATAATCTGCCAAGTCTTCTTTAGCTTTTGCCACAACGTCCAATGCCTTTTCTTCC
>OMSA01000168.1 GCA_900313645.1 uncultured Methanobrevibacter sp. | reverse complement strand
TCTCCACATTTGATTCCATTAACTTTTCAAGCATCTCCACACTTTTAAACAGACTTCCATGTCTTTCCAAATCTATGAAAATCTCCCATAAATCGATATAATGAGAATATTTCCTTCTAATTGATGGGTTATATGCCATTGCTTCAGCCAACAGACTGCAAGACAAATGATAATTCCTTCCTTTAAGATTAACGGTGAACGCTTTTGAGACTAATTTCAAATCAGGCCTTTCGGATTTCCAAATCCGGAGCGTTTCAGAGTAAAATTTACGAACCTCATAATCCTTCAAAACTTCATTTTCCAATATTTCAATGGCATCATCCAGTTTATTTTCACATTTCGCAAGCCTAAATGCTTCCTCTATTGAATCGTTAACAATGTATTTGCGATAATCCTCATCATAATCATAACCTGCACCTGTTGGCGATAAGTCCCGAACTGCCTCATACTCATCAATGGCATTTTTTACATCCATCAGCAGCTCATTGGCATCACCATACCGATTATTGGGATTGAATTCAAGACATTTCAAAACGATTTCATCCAACAATTCACAAACGTGCCCATTATAATAGCTTGGAGGTTTTAATTCATCAGCCCATGGCTTTAAATCAATCAGCTCTTCATTAGTATATTTTCCAACATCATACGGATACCTATTTGTCAGCAACTGATAAAACATGACACCTACAGCATAAATATCACTTCTGGCCGATACATTTTTACTGAAAAGTTCAGGAGCCATATATGGCCTTGTGCCGGCTATATCAATGTCTGAAATTGTAGTGGTGATCTCTTTTGCAAAACCAAAATCAGATATTTTAGTGATAATGTCACCACATTCATTGAAACTGAGCAAATTAATCTCAGCATATGAATTTAAAAACTGCTCCAAATCCCCTCCTGAGACATATTCCATTACAAAGTAAGCATGGTTTTTTCCATCTTCAAAATTAGTTATTTCGGCGGCATCATAAATGCTTATGATATTTTCATGCCTTAGCTGACATGCAAGTGTGACTTCATGAAAAACTTCTTTTTTATTGGTTGACAGACTCAATGGCTCCTTAATGATTTTCATAGCCATTAAAGTATCTAAATAGTTATGGTTTACCAAATAAACCTTTGCAAATGATCCCTCTCCAAGAAATTTTTTAACTTCAAATTTGCCATTAAAAAATTCTTCAATTAGCTGTTTTGCCCCATCAAAGTCCACTCAAACCACCAATTAGATTTAAAATCTAATTAAAATGAACAATAAATGACTGCTCCGCCATTACCTCTAGATAATTTCAAAAATGAATTTGCCTTAAGCTTTGTTTCAATTCCTGTTGGGACTTTTCTATCGGCAATGTATGTTCCATTGGAACTGCATTCATCCAATATATACCATCCGTCATCCTTATGGAATAACTTTAAATGGGGTTTGCCAACATTGGAAACTGTAGAATAGCTATTATCTAAAAGTATGGTAAATGAAGCTAAGTCATTAGCATTAAAATTAGCTTTTCTTCCAATTAAAATCATCTCATCCTTGTGAACTTTAAATGTTTTACCCTTATCCTCACCATTGAAAATAGTTAAAACGCAATGTTCACCATCGGAAAATCTTTGATTGGATTTGTATAAATCGAAAAATGTAAGAAGCTCATCGGACAGGAAACTCACATCTAAAAAAAGTTCATCGAATGCATCTTCCTTTAATGTAAATCCTTTTACACTTCTGCGGCCTATTTTATTAGGAACCTCTTTTTTAACACTTAGCTCTTCAATCATGTCTGATTCGACAAGCTGCTTCAAGTGTTGGCCCAACATTTGAGTAGTAATATTAATGTTGTAATTGTTTAAAAGAATTGAATTGATTTCACGGGAATACAATGGCTCTTTTTTAAATGTGCCCTCACTTGTTTTGTTTACTCTTTCAAAATCCCTTAAGATTTCCAGAATTGAAAATCTGACATTATTATTAACAGCCGCTAATTTAGTTGATAGAATTCTTGAATCTTCCTTCTCAAGAATAACTGTCTTTGAATCATCCATGATAAAACCTTCTTACTTTAATTATTGATTTAAATTGAACTACTTAACACATCATGAAAAGCTTTTAAGTCTTTTTCACGCAGGTTTAAACTTTGCATTAATTCGGCAACCAATGCATCAAGCAATACTAAAGCGGAAATTTCAAAGGCAGTTCCCATTAAAATCAATTCCAATGGACGATAGATATTACTGATTCCCCTAATTTCTCTAGGCAAATCTTCAATATCCTTCCACAGTTTGTTATCACTTAAATCTGCTGCTTTTTTAGGAAGCGCTTCAAGTTTACTTCTAACACTTTCATCACTTTCAAAGTTTATTAAAGCGCCAGGCAAAGTTTCCATAAACTCTTTAACATCATAATCCTCAAGTCTTACTAAAGTTTGAGGAAGGGAATCAATAACAATCCTTGCATCAGCCTTTTGGGCAAGGTCACTTTTTGTATTGCCGCATACAGCTAAAAACTTGACATTGTCAATTTTGGAATCTTCAACGATTTGGGTTATAGAGTTGGATTTACCGGATTTTGAAATAATGATAATTATGTCCCCATCCTTGACTGGAGGAGCTATTGTTTCATTGAATACATATACATAAAATCCTAAATGCATCAATCTCATTGCAAATGATTTTGCAACAAAACCTGATCTGCCGGCGCCTGCAAGAAATATTGTAGTTTTTCTTTCGGACACCACACGCTTGTTTGAAGCTGTTAAAATGACATCTCTAAACTTACAGATAGCCTCTTCCTGGTTTGCCACAACTGATTTGCACATTTGAAGATTTTTTAGAATCTCATCCAAGGATAAATCCATATATTTTAACTCAGACATATTATAACCTTTTTTAAGCTTTAAAATTGTAAAGTGGTTTTACAATATCTATTATTTAAACTGTATCTTCAACATTATTTAAAATATTATCTATTGAATTATATCCTGGAAATTTCACCGATTGTTTTCTTTTTAACTGATG
>OMSA01000175.1 GCA_900313645.1 uncultured Methanobrevibacter sp. | reverse complement strand
CTTGTTAATTTTGTCCTTAAAGTCGAACGGTTCTGTTGCAGAACCTATGGAACCTGTTAAAACAATTCCTTCAATTTCATTTTCACATACAACATCAAGCCCTGCTATTTCCATAGCAACGGTCATGATTAATGTATCAATAGCCAATATTGCCTTTTCATCTCCTTTTTTGTAATTATCAAGAAGCTGATCTTTCATATTAGCCACCTTACCGTCGATGCCTGCGATTTTTATAGCTCCCGCATGTGAAAAGCATCCGTTGGCAGATGCATTGTTTTCATCGATATCCCTAAGCATTTCCAAATCAAGCGGTCCGTGAACAACTCCCATTGCTCCCAAACACGCATCCATTGCGCCTTTAATCCTGCCATCTTCAATCAGGATATCCACACTGTTTGATGATATGTCTGCAACGATAAAATTGGACCATCCGGTTTCTTTTACAGCATTATATGAGATGCTTACCTTTTCGGGACTTGCCTGGTGAGAATAGGCTGCTCTGAACAGTTCATCTAGAGAAGTGGAGTCTTTGTGAAGACCCGGAATCATTACCATAGGAAGATTCAATTGTTCCAATTCATCAAAAACGGTTGTTCCGCCACCGGTCACTTTACCCGCACCGCTCATTGACAATATTCCACGGTCCTTTACTTGGCTTGCAGGCAAAATCTGGTTTATTCCATCACCCATTGCGTAGGTTATGGCCATTAATTTAACGTGCCTCAAATCTACTCGTTTATTTAATTCGTCAGTGACACTAACCAATCCCTTTTTGCTTTCTTCTCTTCCAATTTTGAAAACTTCAATAACGTCTCCCTCATCAGACATTATGCAAAAAGAGATTCCAGTGGTTCCATGATCCATTCCGATAAAAGTCATATAAAACTCCCCAGTAAATAATAGTAAAATCGTTAGCTGTAATTTTATTTTTTGAAAAAAAGAAGTAAAATAAAAAAAGATTAAAAGATGAATCTAATCATCTTTTTGTAATCCACAAGCTTTTCTTAATCTGGTACCAACAATTTCGATTTCTTTTTGACTTTCAGCAGCTCTCATTTCTTTTAAGTTAGCGCCGTCAGTTGCATTTTCATCAGCCCATTGTTTTTTAAAGGTACCATCTTGGATTTGTTTTAAAGCTTCTTTCATACCTTCTTTAGCTTCATCAGTAATGATGGATTTTCCTCTGGTTAATCCACCATATTCAGCAGTATTACTTACATCGGTCCACATTCCAGCAAAACCTTTTTCATATATCAAATCGACAATGAGTTTTACTTCGTGGCAAGTTTCGAAGTAAGCGATTTCAGGCTGATAACCTGCTTCTACTAAAGTGGTGAAACCTGCATTGATAAGTTCAGTGATACCTCCGCACAGTACGGTTTGTTCACCGAATAAATCGGTTTCGGTTTCTTCTTTGAAAGTAGTTTCTAAAACACCAGCTTTGGTTAAACCGCATGCTTTTGCCATGCCTAATGCTAATTGTAAAGCGTCACCGGTTGCATCTTGTTCTACTGCAACTAAACCAGGAATACCGAATCCTTCTTCATAAGTTCTTCTTACCATTGAACCTGGTCCTTTTGGTGCAAACATTACAATATTTACAGTTTCATCCGGTTTGATTAATTCAAAGTGAATGTTGTAACCGTGAGAGAATGAAATTGTGTTTCCAGCTTCCACATAAGGTGCGATTTGTTCATTGTAAACTTTTTCTTGGATTTCATCAGGAAGCAAAATGTGAATAATGTCCGCTTCAGCAGCTGCATCTTCAATAGTTTTTACAGTCATGCCATCTTCTTTTGCTAAGTTCCAAGAACTTCCGTTTTCTCTTAAACCTACAATAACATTGGCTCCACTATCAGCCATGTTTCTAGATTGTGCTCTTCCTTGGGAACCATAACCGATTACTGCAATGGTTTTACCTTCAAGAGCATCTGTATTTACATCGTCGTCGTAATACATTTTCATTTAAAATCATCTCTTAAATTAATTAATAAACATCAGGATATTAAAAAATATCAATAAATAAATATGTTTTCAATATTTATAAAAGTAACTTATCATTACTAAAAAAAAT
>OMSA01000170.1 GCA_900313645.1 uncultured Methanobrevibacter sp. | reverse complement strand
ACACCAATTATCGGTTTATTTAATGATAACGCCAGGCTTCTTGCGGAAGTTGCCACAATTCTTAATGCGGGACCGAGGCCAGGGCCCTGTGAAAATGAGATTAAATCAATGTCGGAGTATTTGATGCCTGACTCTTCAATAGCCTGAGGAATTAATTTAGGAATCCATTCGGCATGGTGTTCAGCGGCAATCCTTGGGTGAATTCCGCCTTCTTCGGGAAATAGCTGTTTTCCAGCCATGGCTAATATATTTCCGTCACTGTCAACGATGCCTACTCCGGTTTTTTCCGCTGTTCCTTCAATTCCTAAACTTATCAAAATAATCAACTAAAAAATTTAATTAATTAGTATTTATTACTTAAGAATATAAAAATATTTTTTAATTTTAAAAAACAAAAGCATAGATAAGGGATTTTACAGCACCAACACTTCCCGAAAAAAAACGGGTTAAAATTAACTGGAGATGTAAACATCCATTAAATGTTTAAAAATGAATGTTAAGCATAAAACATTCAGAAAAATATTAATTAATAAAGATTATAATAGATTTATTGAAAAAAAAACAAGGTGAAAATAATGATTGATGGTATAACCACTTACGGGTCAACCGACCTGATTGAAAAATTACAGGAAAACAGGGATAATGCTGTATTCTTATTAACTATCGGTACTACAGAAACCTCAGAAATAGAAGGAATTTCAGGTGCCGGAGCAAGTGCTGAGCTAACCGCATATACTCCTGCAGCTGATGTAGAATTTATGGTATTGGGTGAAGTGAGATGTACAGACACCGCTGCTGAAACTGTTGTTGACGGAGCAGCTGCACCAACCCCTGCAAGACTCGCTAAAGCAGGACTTCAACTTGCAAATATTCCATTTGTAGTTGTGGATGCCGGATCTAAAATCAAACCTGACATAGAATATGTAAGCTTTGGAAAGGAATACGGAAGAGATATCAGAACAGGAAAAGGAGTATTGAACCCATTGGAAATTTTTGAAAACGCAAAGGATTTGGGTGCTGAACTATCAAACAGACATGAAATACTTTTAATTGGAGAAAGCATTCCTGCAGGAACTACAACCGCTCTTGGAGTCTTAAAAGCGTTAGGTTATGAAGCCAATGAAAAAGTAAGCGGAAGTATGCCACACAACCCTCATGACTTAAAATCAAAAACCGTTGATGAAGGATTGAAAAATGCTGGAATTACTCCTGGTGAAGCAGATGCTATGCAGGCTATCGGAGCTGTGGGCGACCCTACCCTACCTGCAATTGCCGGTCTGGTTATAGGTTCTGATGTTCCTGTCATATTAGCCGGAGGAACACAGATGGCTGCAGCATGTGCTGTTATCAAATCCGTACAGCCAACATTTGACTTTTCAAGAATCAATTTGGCGACCACAGTATTTGTTGCATCTGATGAAACTGCCGATTTGTTTGGTATTTTAGAACAAATTGACGACAACATCACTGTAAATGTGGTAGATCCTAGATTTGAAGAATCAGAACATGAAGGATTGAAAAATTACTTAACTGGATTTGTTAAAGAAGGTGCCGGAGCCGGAGGGGCAATGTTTGCAGCACTCGCTTTAGGAAGTTCAGTCGAAAAATTAAGAAAAAGAATAGAAAAAGTATGTAAATAGAGATTAATTTAATCTCTATAATTTTAATTTTAGAATATATGGGCTATTGAACCCACAAATACTATTATAGCTACTGCCCAGCAGTAATAGGAAAATATATCCAAGCTCTTATTTTGTATTAAATCAAGCATCCATTTAATAGCCAGATATCCTGCAACAATTGATGCGACAAAACCTAAAAATACTGGTAAAAAGTTAGCATCCATTGCTGTGCCTATGTCTTTTAGTTGCAAGACAAATGCACCCATAATTGCCGGAATTGATAATATAAAACTGAACTTTGCAGCAAATTCCTTGTCAAGTCCGATTGTCAAACCGGCAGCTATTGTTGTACCTGAACGTGAAAGTCCAGGCAAAATTGCACAAGCCTGACCTAATCCCATGAATAATGCTTCTTTTTTAGTTATGGTATCATAATTGATTTCACCACTGGTCATTCTCTGGGACAGGTAGAGTATTGTACCTGTTACAAATAAAAAGAATGCCGGAACGTATAGCGC
>OMSA01000171.1 GCA_900313645.1 uncultured Methanobrevibacter sp. | reverse complement strand
ATCATCACTAATTCTTTGTGCGCCAGCATTTTTTAAGATACGACCGACTGGTGCGATTGGTAATTCACTCATAATTACACCTCCAATTAAATGATAGTAAACAATAGTATATAAAGGTATCGGTAAAAATGGATATAAACCGTCCATATTTTAACATATTCACTATCAATATATGCTTTTGAATTTTAGAAAAAAATATAGACATTGACAAAAATTAAAGGTTAAAAATTAACATGATTATAAAAATAAGAAATACTACAAAAATAAAAAATTATTTTTGCAATAATTCGCTTTTAAGATATGTAGCAGTCGCTTGAGTTATCTTTACGTCAACAAAAGTTCCTAACTCCACATCATCAACAATAACTGGAATATATGAATTAGTTTTACCTATAAATCCACCTTTTGAACCCTTTTCCACAATTAAGACATTTTGAATAGAACCCACCAATTCTTTATTTTCTTCTTCAGTTATTTCTGATTTGATTTGTGATAAAAATTTAGATCTTTTCTTCATTATTTTAGGCGGAATTTCGCTTAGTGATGATGAAATGGCACCCTTTCTGTGCTGGTATTTTGATAAATGTATCAAACTTGGTTTTACAATTTCAAGTAATTTTACTGTTTCATCAAAATCCTCATCACTTTCGGTTGGATAGCCCACAATAATGTCAACCGCCAAGGTAATTTCAGGAATTTCATCTCTGAATTTTGAAACTATATCAACATACTGAGATACTGTATGACCCCTTCTCATATCTGACAGTACCTTGTCACTTCCACTTTGAACAGGCAAATGAATGAAATTATATACCTTCGGATGTTTCATTGCATCAATAATTTCATCAACATCATTTAAAATGTTTTTAGGATGCATCATTCCAACACGAACACGGAAATCTCCATCTAAATTAGCCACTTCTTTAATTAAATCAGATAGTTTTTCACCTGTGTCACGGCCGTATGCCGCAGTATCCTGGGCAGTCAGCTGGATTTCACATGCACCGTTTTCAATAGCTTCACGAGCCTCAGCAACGATATCTTCAATCGGATAACTATTTAAAGGCCCTCTGGCAAAACGAGTGCAGCAAAATGTGCATGCTCCCAAACAGCCTTCACAAATTTGAATTATATGAATCAAACTGTCATCAATGACTTTAGGCACACCGACCTTGGACTCCTTTGAAAATCCGACTTCACGAATGACCTCACCGCAGTAAGTGCCCCGGACAATTTCTGCGGATTTGTTTAATTGGTGCGGTCCGATCCATGAGCAATTAGGACCTATCTTATCCAATTTTTCAGGATCTATTTCAACCATACATCCGCCAACGATAATCTTCTTATCCGGATAGTCTTCCTGCAGCTTCTGGATTTTATATACAACCTTATTTTCAGTCGGCAGTTTAACATAACAGGTATTGACGATAATGACATCTGCCTTTTCAATACTGTCAACGATATCTATGTTATTCTCGTTTAAAATACCTGCAATAATCTGCCCATCAGCCTTATTGAAGGTACATCCATAAGATTCAATATATACTTTCATTTATTTTTCACTCTGAGTCTTTTTAAAAATGTCTTTGGTCAGGTCATAGTCGTAGTTGTTAAACTTAACCGGCTTTGAATAAACCCTTTTGATTACTCCGGCTCTTGCAAATCCGGAAGTCAGTTTTCTTTCCTGGGTTTTGATAACATGAACTTTAACTATATGCTTATCGATTTTAACTACATCGCCTGGAGCGATTTCAAAATCTCTTTTTAAGTCAACCTTATATGAATCAACTTTTCCGTGCAAATCAACGGAAAATCCTATACGTGCAGGAATTTCAATAGATGAAGCCCATATAGTACTGACATCATCAAGCACTGATTTATTGACCCTCTTATCTCCAACTTCAATGCCTGTAACTTCCACCTGACCGAGTTCGGTAAGTAAAATATCACCGCATTTAAGCTCATCGCTTGGGGACAAATCAATTGTAGTCTTGTGAGATTTATCTTGCTCTGAGATAATCATTCTGTAAGGCCTTGGCTTTTTCAAAGATATTACATCTTTAAATACATGGCCGCACTCTTCACACTTGAGCAAGTATTCTTCTGTAAATTTTTTCTTGGAT
>OMSA01000172.1 GCA_900313645.1 uncultured Methanobrevibacter sp. | reverse complement strand
CAGCAATTCGGCAATGCTCTTTATGTTATAGCATACTTCATTGGCATTTTCCAATGCTTTCCTAAGGCCGCTTGTAAAGCAGACATAGTCAAGACCATCCCTTCCATGATGCAGCACCATATAAGGTATCAGACGTTCATTGATAATGTTAAAGACACGTTCGTAAAAGTCGTTTGAGTCTTTAACTGAATCTGTGAAATAATCATGATATTTAATTGGATATCCATCTTCAGCTGAATAGACTTTAATGCTTTTGTTGTGTTTGTTAATCTCTTCAATGAAAAACATTCTTAAATATTCTATTTCTTCTTCATCCAAGCCTTCAGGTGTTACTGATTCAGTAAATGTCAATAGCCATTCTGGACATTCACGGCCACAGGTAGTGTATGCTCTTAATATTAATTCATTGCTTAGTTCCTGCCAAGGTAATCTTAACAGCTCTATATCCTCATTTATCTCGTTTACTACAAAGTCCGCAAGATACTTCAAATGATGAAACAGGCAATCGTTAGGAGAGTCCATTTGGAAATGTGCCATGAATTCCTTTTTTTCATCATCTGTTTTTTTCTCACTGTGAGTATACATTAGCTGAACAAATCTTCTTGTCAACCCTTCGACATTAGGCAACGGACTGTTGGATGTGAAAGACAAAGTAGATAATGCAAGGATAATAGCTAAGTTCCTTCCTTCGTATCTGCGTCTTGCATTTGTCCTTTCCACACAGGTTTTCAATGTTTCTGTGCAGCTTTTGCAGTTGAACACGCCTACAGGTTCATTGATGATCTTTCCAAAAGTGGATTTGGATATTTGAGCACCAATTCTTGGAACGGTATCAAATTCAGATCCGCCAATATCGGTTTCGCTGTCCGGTTCACCGTAAAAGTATGTTCCGATACGGGCAAGGGTTGTCTTACCACTTCCGCCCTTTCCGAAATGGAACATATAAGGAATTAGGTTCTCTAATGGTAATCCCATCTGTTTTTTGGCAAATCCGAAAGGAACTATCATTGCATGCTTTAGTGTTGTTGCCAGTTTTCCTTCCTGACCTATGAAGTAATTTCTTAAATCTTCAATCAAATCCAATGCCATATTCATTTTGTTAATGTCAGTGTCATTCAATTCAAATTCAACTATTGTCAGGCTTTTGGTTTCGTTGTTATAGTAGAAACCTGGTGTTTCTATATCTGTTTTCATGATTGCCAAATCGTTTTCAATAGCTATTTGAATTATGCCTGGAAGCACTTCCTTTAATTGGTAACGTGAGAGAACATAACCATGTTCCACTAAGTATTGTTCCATTTCAACAATGTTCATGTCTTTAGTGTGGAAATGCCCTCCTTCTATTGTCTTCCATTCAATGCTGAATGTTCTTCCGGCTTCACTTATCGGATTGTCATGTATTGTAATCTTTAGCGGATAGCAAAGCAATACTCTTGTATAATCGGCCACTTCATTTCCTTTTTTCCATTCTATAGTCTGTGTAGTGACTTCATTTTTTCTGTAGTCCATAACGATATATTTGTTTGAGCCAGTTTGGAGTTTGTAAATCTTATTGGTATCATATGGTATGATTGCCCTATTCAATTCACGCCCTACCAATATACTGGTCTTTTTGTCATAATTATCTGATATGAATCTCTCAATGCCTTTTATCCCACTATTTGGATTTTCATCGCCCAAATAAATGTCCTCGAAGAGTTTGATGATTTCATCCAATGTTTTCTCATGAGAAGGAAGGTGATTGTATAATTCTCTAAGAATCTTTTCAACCACTTCTGGGTCAGTGCCCTGCAAATAGAAAGCGCTGATAATGTTTTTAAAGTATGTAAACTCATAATCCGGTTTATAAACATTACCAATAGCTTTTTTGATTTGTATAGCTGAACTTCCTTCACTCATTTCAATTACCTTATACCTGAACGTCCCTCACAATGAAACTGTAGAATGTGGAAAGATCAACATTTCTGAGAATATTGGATTTACCAACTGAACCTGCATTTTCCAATTCAAGAATGCTGGTTAAGAAATCAAATAACACGCTTCCTTTCCTGACGTTTTTGTGAATGTCTCCATCATTTTTAAGATTAACATTGATTTCAACATATAACTGGTCAGCATCCTGGAAGATGTATAATTTGAATCTGTTAACGGTTTTTTCCTCACCGTCATCATCGAAAGTGAATGATGTTACTGAAGCCATTTCAGGCCTGCCGGTGATTAATGTTCCATCTTCAAAATCTTTCAATTCTGCTTTTTCATATCCTTCTGGAATTTCTACAATTTCTTCGTAATCTAGTTCTGTACCTGTAAATATTGTTTGTTTAGTATTTTCAAAACTCATTTTATTTGTCTCCTAAAAAATATTAAAGAGGATTAGCTATTGTCCTCTTTTAGAAATTTTGACTGGTTTGGCGCTATCACTTTTTCAGCTGTCATTTCCTCAGCGCTGACTTCTCCGGCTCCTATCAGTTCTGCAATAGCTCTGTTGGTTGCACGTGTTTTTGCAGTGGACATGATAGTGTGGTCTGAGACTTTGTCTTTTCCTTTTTCAGAACGGGAGCATAATGCGTCTGATTCAACGCTACGGCCATTAGGCAGTGTTGCCCTTACGCAGTAGTAGGCTTCACGCACTCTTCCCATTTTGGTTCTTTCCAATGATCTGTCAACTATGGTAGTGTCAACGTTGAATGCTCTTGAGAGCTTTTGCCATGCTGATTTCTTTTTGAAGTGTCTTTTCACTTTA
>OMSA01000173.1 GCA_900313645.1 uncultured Methanobrevibacter sp. | reverse complement strand
TTCAAAAGGAATGGGAAATTATGAGGGTCTAACAGAAATTGATTTGCAGGATAAGGATGTTTTCTTTTTGTTATGTGCAAAATGCAATACCATATCAAAAGACATTGGTGTTAACCTCCACGACATGCTGCTTTTTAAGAGATGATATTATGAAAATCGGTTTAATAGGGTTTGGAAAAGTATCACAGAATCTCATAAATCTTATCAAATCACAGGACATAACATTCATCACATCAACAGAAAAAAGATCTCAAAGCACCATTGAAAGCATAAAAAAATCAGGTATTGAAGTTGTAGATACATTCAAAGAGGTTGCTTTAGCCTCAGATATTCTAATTTCAGCAAACTCCCCGAAAAACGCTGTGGATGTTGCAAAAGAATACGGCAAATATGCAAAGGGAATATATCTGGATTTGAATAATGTGTCACCTGATACAACTTTTAAGATAAATGAGCATGTTGATAATCTTGTTGACGGAGCAGTCATCGGAAAGATAGACTCCAAAAATCCTATTTTATACCTGTCAGGTCCCAAAGCCCATGAACTGGAATTTTTAAATGAATTTATTGATATAAAAATAGTCAGTGATAGAATAGGTGATGCGGCTATTTTAAAACTGCTTCGAAGCACATATACAAAAACACTATCAGCTATTTTAATCGAATCAAGTGAAATCGCTAAAAAACATGATTTGGAAGAGGACTTTTTTGAGATACTTGCATTGAGTGAAGGAAAAGATTTCAAGGAAAAATCAGAATCCCGTATAAACAATACCCTAAACTCAAAAACAAGAAAATCCGAAGAACTGGTAGAGATAATCAATTATTTTGATGATGATGAATTAGTAATGGTTAAAGCGGCATTAAAAAAGCTTAGCCAATAACCACTTTTACTTTAAAACCTTTTTTTGCCTTAATTATGCATCCGGTAATTGGAATAAAATGGGAATCCATAATGTAGCGAAGATAAGTCACTTCGCGTGCAGGCAGCCTTAAGTTGGTTTTAATCTTTTTGCCTTCACTTTTAAACTGCACTGATATTTTTCCGTTCTTGTCAACGTACAAATCGGTTTCAATGCCTTCTTTTGTAATTTTAGTTTCAAATTTGGTTAGATTTAAACCCGCTTCAATTGTTGTCGGAGGATTTTCAACGGCAATGTTTTCGCTTCTGAAGCGGTTGTTTGCATCACGTGCACTGATGCCCTTTTCACCTTCAACAGCTACATACCATGCCCGGTCAATAACTCTTTGAACCTTCTGATTGTCAGGTATCACTCCCTGGGCCTCATAGCTTTTCATCAAATCCATAACTTCCCTTTTGCTGACATCCATCTCTATGGCGCTGATGGCAAGACGTGTCATTACAGGCCCGTATTCGGATCTTCTAAAAGCGGCCCAAATTGATTCGGGGTCGCGGTAAACCCTTCTTTTGATTATTTCATTTATGGTGTTTCCGTTCAGATAAGCTATTTTTTCAAGGTTTCCTCTGGAGTATGTGTTCATTCTTTTGTAGATGTCCGCCCAGTTGCGCTCACCAGGCACTCTTCCTTCATCAATTTCGCGCTGGAGGATTTCAACGGTAGTTTTTGGAAGCAGTTTTTCAACGTCTCTTGAAATCACCATGCCGTTTTCGGTAATGGCCTGCCTTATCTTTCTTCCGGAATACTTGTCCTTGTCGAACTCTTTTACAACGTGATATGTGAGTTTTGAGCCTAAAAATTCATTTATCGCATACCAACGGATTTCATTTCTGTTGGTGTAGCTTTTTGGCATTCCAACGAAATTGCCCTCGTCAATAAACTTCTGGGCTTTTGACTTGATTTCATCTAATGAGATGCTTGCAGATGTTATGTAGTCAGTCACACCGTCATCAATCATCTGTTTAAGTCTGATTGGAACACTGTATGATAGAACCAGTCTGTGGTGAAGCCCTTCAAATGATTTGACTTCATCTGCACCTAAAGCAAGTGCCATGTCCCGTCTGGCTTCAAAGTTTACAAAAAAAGGAGCATGGTTTGCACTAAAACCCTTGTTGAGATAGACTACAACTTTCTTGTTTTCAGCTTCTGCAATCTTTCGAGCTTCCTTAATTAATTTTTCATGACCTTTA
>OMSA01000176.1 GCA_900313645.1 uncultured Methanobrevibacter sp. | reverse complement strand
ATTTTTAGTAATATCCATTTTAGTGATTAGTATTAATATAATTAACTAATATCGGACACTCCCATATCTTTTTTGCATCTAGATGTAGCTTTTCATGTAGTCGACAAGATCATCCCTGAACTCCGCATCATCCAGCGCAAACTCGATTGATGTTGGAGCCATTCAAGCCTGTTTCCTATGTCATAGGTCTTTCCCTCGAATGTGACTCCATATATTGAATCGAGCTTTTGAAGTGCATCTGTGAGCTGGATTTCACCGCCGACGCCGGGTTCGGTTTCGTCAATCTTGTCGAATATGTCCGGGGTCAGGACGTATCGGCCCATTATTGCAAGGTTTGACGGTGCCTTTTCTTTAGGCGGCTTTTCCACAAGTTCTGAGATTTTATAGATGTCTTTTTCTACTTCGCTTCCGCTGATGATTCCGTATCGCTCCACCTTTTCGGTTGGGACTTCCTCAAGTGAAATCGCTGAGGATTCGTATTTGCTGTAGACGTCAATCAGCTGCTTTGTGCATGGCACGGGTCCTTTTGTGATTGAATCTCCTAAAAGGACTGCGAAAGCCTCTCCTCCGATGTGTCTTTCGCCGCACCTGATTGCATCTCCCAGGCCCTTCTGATCCTTTTGCCTGACGTAGCAGATGTCTGCAAGGTCGGTGATTTTTCTGATTTGCTTAAGTTCACGGTCCTTTCCCGCCTTCTGGAGGTTGTATTCAAGTTCATAGTACTTGTCGAAATGGTCCTCAAGGGATCTCTTGTGCCTTCCGGTGACTATGATGATGTCGTCGATTCCTGAAGCCACCGCCTCCTCCACCACATACTGTATGGTTGGCTTGTCATAGACCGGCAGCATTTCCTTAGGTTGGGCTTTTGTGGCAGGCAGGAATCTGGTCCCAAGACCCGCCGCTGGAATGATTGCCTTCATGTGTTTATATTATAGTTGGTTATGTATAAATTATGTGATTTTAGGATGGTTTTGATTTTGTTAATAAACTGGATTAAATTGTGTGTAAATTCAGTACCTGATTTTTTTAATCCTTGAAGTTTATCTGTCTTGTCGGATAGGATTGTCTTCAGTTTTCATGACTGGTGGATGTTTGAGTCATTTTATATGATGCAACTTTCGATTCTTAATGCATTAAATAGTATGTTTTTTGATATATTTTCACAAAAGTTATTTTATAGATGAAAAATAAAAACAATAGTTAACACATTCGTGTGTTGATGTTATTTAGCAATAACAGAAAATCTATATATAAATGATTTTGGAGAAGTATATTTTTCTTAAGTCATTTTCGCGTATTAGTATTTTTACTAAAATACTGTATAGCTTTACTCATATATCAAAAGATTTTAGGAGATTCATTCTTCTAAAATCTTTTAAATCTTATTTTATCAGAATATTTTTTGTTATCAAACCCAAACTAAATTGTGTGTAAATTCAATACTTGATTCTCGAATCCTTGAAGTTCATCCATTTTTTGTCCTTGTCAGATAGGATTATTTCATCGATTCCGTCCAGTGGTTAGTCGATGCCGATGTCCGGATTATTCCATATGATGCCGCTTTCATCCTCGCCGTAATAGAATTCAGTGCACTTGTATGTAAATTCTGCCTCATCGGACAGCACCAGAAATCCGTGTGCAAATCCAGGCGGAATGTATAGCTGTTTGTTGTCTTCAGATAATATTTCACCGTAGGTTTTTGAATCTCCCCTGAAATCAACTCCAACGTCAAAGACTTCTCCTTTGATTACCCTTACCAGCTTTCCCTGGGGGTAGTTGACCTGAAGGTGAAGGCCTCTTAGGACTCCCTTGGTGACTTTCATTTCATGATATCACTCTTAATGTTTACCCAATATTTCTTTTATTACATATTTGTCATCATTATCAAAGACTCTTAAGATGTAAATTGTTGCAAAGTAGATCATAATTCCAACCGGTAGTGCTACCCACATGTTCAGGTTTAGGAAGTATAGTGCAATTCCCAATATTGCTGATCCAACTATAATTTTAATTAAATCGGAGTATAATTTCTTGTTTACTCTAACACCAAGT
>OMSA01000180.1 GCA_900313645.1 uncultured Methanobrevibacter sp. | reverse complement strand
AGGAATATATTTCCATAAATTCCACAAAGGCATAGAAAAAATGGCATCAGAAATTGACTTGACCGGCAAAAAGGTTTTCACTGTTTACACATGCGGCATAAATTATATGAATTATGCTAGAAGCATTCAAAAAACAATCAGATCCCAGGATTGCGAATTCATTGGAGGATTCAGCTGCAGAGGATATGACACATATGGTTTTTTTGAGAAAATAGGTGGAATAGCCAAAAACCATCCCAATGAAAAAGACTTTAAAAAGGCTCGTGAATTTATAAAAAACAATTTGAGGTGATATTGATGAAAAAAATGATGAAAGGAAAAATGCCTTCAGTTGGTGTTGAAGGCCACTGGTCAGCGGATAAATTCAGCGACAATGTCCTTCAGGATGCACTGATAAGACATGCACTAGGATTAACCTACCTGCAAATGGCAGATGTAGGGGAAGTATTGGAAACATTTGCTAAATTCAAAGCAGGAATCCAACAGTAACGTGACAAAAGAAAGTGCATATCTAAGGGCATCAACCTATTGGAGAATTGCTTTAATGTATTTTAACTCAATTGATGATGATAGACTTTCCAAGTATTCTCAAAACAGTTTGGACTGTTATCATAACTATCTGGAGGCATCCAATTTCCCAGGAAAATATGTCAAAATCCCTTATGAAGACTCATACCTTCCAGCACATTACTATCAATCTCCCGTTGCAGAGATACTTTCGCAGAAGATACTGCATGGGTTTACAGACAGGCACTCGAAAGAGGAATAAACTGTCTTGTGTATGACGGTCCAGGTCAGGGATTTGCCCTTAGAATGAACGGAATTACATTCAGACATGATATAGAAAATGTAATAACCCCAATTATCGATTACTGTTTAGAAAACTTTGAAGGCATAGATGAGGAAAACATAATACTTTTCGGAATAAGCTTTGGAGGATTTCTAGTGCCTAGAGCCGCAATCTATGATGAACGTGTTAGAATGTGTATTGTAGATCCCGGTAATGCAAACTGGGGCGGTGCCTTTGCTAAAAGACTTGAAATGATTCAAAAAATGCCAAAAGAAGTTCGTCCCGCACAATTGGATTTCATGCTTGAAGATTACATTTACAAGCACGGAGCAACATCCGAAACCATTTGTGATGAACTTAGAAAATTCGACAATACTGACATTATTAAGGATTTGGATTGTTTGACCATTGTAATGGATGGAACCTCAGAAATGACACAAGGTGAAGCAAAAGTATTCTATGATATGCTTGAATGTGAAAAGGAATATTTATTGTTTGATGAAGATTCCGGTTCACAGATGCATGCCCAAATGGGAGGATATGCAACAGCAAGCGAAATGCTATTGGATTTAGTCGAAAAACACTTAATTCAATAATTATTTCTTTTTTCTAATTTTTTAAACTTTAACCACATATGCTGTTGGAAACATAAGATATGTTTAAAACAATAGTTTATAATGCCAATGAATTTTTAGATAATAGCTATATTTAAATAGTTGTATTTCTTTACTACAAACATGACATTTGCTAGTAAAAATATCAATTATATTGTATATTTGATTTCAATATTTTTAATTTCATTAGGGGCTGCTATTTCGATTAAAGCAAATTTGGGAACTTCTCCAATAATCTGTGTTCCATATGTTTCAAGTTTGATATTAAAATTAAGTATTGGGACTACCTGTCTAATTTTTAACATTATTTATGTGCTTGTTGAAGTTATTCTTTTAAGAAGGGATTTTGAAAAAATTCAATTTTTGCAAATCGTTGTCGGAACAATATTTGCAGCTTCAATAGATTTTTCAATGATACTGGTCAGTTTTATTAATCCAACTGATTATATTAGTCAAATTGTATGTCTTTTAGTTAGCTGTTTGGTAGTTGCTTTTGGAGTCTTATTGGAAGTTAAAACAGAAGTTGTTTATCTTCCGCCGGATGGAATTATTGTTGCAATTTCTAAAGTTTTTAAAAAAGAATTTCCAAAGGTTAAACCTGTATTTGACACATCAATGGTTATTATAGCTGCTGTTTTATCTGTTGTATTTCTAGGTTATCTTGCAGGGGTTCGTGAAGGAACAATTATTTCTGCTTTAATAATAGGACCTATTGTAAAACTACTTCAAAAGTATTTAGACACATATGTTGAAAATTTAATTTCTTAGATTCAGAATAGACCTTCAATAGGAATAAATTTTCAAAAGGGAATTATTAGTGTCAGCTTTAGCTACTGGAAACTTATTTCTGGAAGTGTTCTGATAAATCTATTTTTCTGATGTTCATTGCAAAGATAAAGACAAATAAGAGACTTAATAATCCATTTATACAAATAATCGTAATTAAGTTACAAAATATTTAAATATAATAATTAAGAAGTTTTATTTATAAATTATTGGGAGGAATGAATTATGGTTGATAAAAAAGCACCTGCCGCTGATTGGCCAGTAATAACTGGAGATTACATTGTTGGAGA
>OMSA01000185.1 GCA_900313645.1 uncultured Methanobrevibacter sp. | reverse complement strand
TGAAGAAGAAGAGGAAGAAGAAGAGGAAGAAGAAGAAGCTTCTGAAGAAGAAGCAGCAGCTGGATTAGGTGCTCTCTTCGGATAGATTTTTTAAATCTATCACCTTTCTTTTTTATTTTCTTTTTTTTAGAATCACGACTTTTTTTGAACTATTTTTTAGACATTTTTTACTTGCGCTTATTTTTTCATTGAATTTTCATTAATTATTTATTTGTCAAAAATCATAGTTTATACTAATGAATAATTAAGACTGATTCATATGGTAGAAATTTTTGACGAACTTGGTTATAAAGAACAAACATGTAAAACTTGCGGACAGGAGTTTTACTCCCAAGTCGATAGAGACACTTGCGGAGACGCTCCATGTGATGAGTATGAGTTTATTGCAAATCCTGCAACCGATAAGCCGTACAACTTATATGAAATCCAGAAAGTTTTTAGAGAATTTTTAGAAAGTGAAGGGCACACTCATGTCCACAGATATCCTGTGCTTGCCAAAAGATGGAGAGATGACGTATTCCTGGTTGGAGCTTCCATTTTCTGTTTCCAGCCTTGGATTACATCAGGCCTTGTAAAGCCGCCTGCAAACCCTATTGAAATGGCTCAGCCTTCAATCAGGCTCAACGATGTTGACAATGTCGGAAGAACCGGCCGTCACATGACCTGCTTTACAATGGGAACACACACTGTCATCAACAAGGAAGATGACTTCATTTACTGGGAAGACCGCACAATCGAATTGTGCCACAAATTCTTCGAGCACATCGGAATCAACACCGAAGAGATCACTTTCATCAAATCCTGGTGGAGCGGTGGAGGTAACGAAGGGCCATGCTATGAGGTATGCTGCCGTGGAGTGGAGCTTGCAACATTGGTGTTCATCCAATATGAAACCCTTGAAGACGGATCCAAAAAGGAAATTCCAATCAAGGTTGTGGATACAGGTTACGGACTTGAACGTATCGCATGGATTTCACAGGGAACCCCAACTGCATACGACGCATGCTTTGCGCCTGTCGTTGACAAGCTTAAGGAACTGACAGGTGTTGAAATAAACGAGGACATCCAGGGAAGAAACGCCCAGATTGCAGGTATGATGGACATTGAGGATATCGGGGACTTGAAAGAGCTAAGACAGCAGGTTGCAGACAGCTTGAATCTCTCTTTGGATGAATATCTGAAAGCTGCTGAACCTATGGAAGCAATCTACATCATTGCAGACCACACAAGATGTCTTGCGTTCATGATTGCAGACGGCATCATTCCGTCCAACGTCAAGGAAGGTTATCTTGCAAGGCTGGTTTTAAGATCAATTGGACTTCCTCTCCAAGTTCTACCCTGAAATTCGCGATTCAGAAGAGCATATCATGAATATCATTAAATTGGAGGAGGAAAGGTATGCTGCCACAGTCAAGAAAGGTAAAAGCATCGTCAGAAGGTCAATCAAAAGGCTTAAAAAAGAGGGCAAGTCAGAAATGCCTCTTGAAATGCTCATCGACTTATATGATGCTCACGGTATTCCTCCGGAAACCGTCGTTGAAATGGCAGGAGATGACTTTACAGTCAATGTTCCGGATAACTTCTTCACACAGGTTGCAGGAGCACATGAAAAGGATACTACAAACAAGAAGTCCACATTCAAGGTGGATTTCCCTGAAACAGACTTGCTGTTCTATAAAGATTTCTACCAGAAAGAGTTCGAGGCCGAAGTTTTGGGTTTGGTTGAAAAGGATGGGGACAAATGTCTCATCTTCGATAAAACAGTATTCTACCCTGAAGGAGGGGGCCAACCTTCAGACATTGGTGAAGTTTCCATTGACGGAAATTCATTTAAAATGCATTATGCCGAAAAGGTTGACAATGTAGTATTGCATCATGTAGATGGGGATATCTCAGATGATGTTGTAGGCAAAAAAGTTGAAGGCAAATTGGATTGGGACAGAAGAATCACCCTTGCACGCCACCACACAGGAACCCACCTGGTCATTGCTGCCGCACGTAAGGTTTTAGGCCAGCACATCTGGCAGGCAGGATCACAGAATGACCTTACAAGGGCACGTATCGACCTTTCACACTACAAGCGTATCACACAGGAC
>OMSA01000188.1 GCA_900313645.1 uncultured Methanobrevibacter sp. | reverse complement strand
ACTATTACTGTTGAACGTAGTTACTATAAATTCATTAAAAAATATGAAAGATACGAAAAGAGGAAATCTAAAATCAACGTTCACAAACCTGATTGTTTAAATGTGAATGTGGGTGATTCTGTAAAAGTTGCAGAATGCAGACCATTAAGTAAAACTAAACATTTTGTTTTAGTTGAAGTTAAAGGAGAGTAATTATTATGAAACCATTAACCTCAAGCATGACTAAAGCATTACCGATTGGAGCAAGACTTCAATGTGTTGACAATACCGGTGCACGTGAAATTGAAATCATTTCTGTAAAAGGTTTCAAAGGTGTAAGAAGAAGAATCGATGTTGCTGGTGTTGGAGATTTAGTTGTTGCATCTGTTAAAAAAGGAACTGCTGATATGAGAAGAGAAGTAGTTAATGCAGTTGTTGTTAGACAAAAAAAGGAATATAGACGTGCTGATGGTCTTCGTGTTAAATTTGAAGATAATGCGGCAGTTATTATTACTCCTGAAGGAATTTTAAAAGGATCCGAAATTAGAGGTCCTGTTGCTAAAGAAGCAGCTGACAGATGGCCTAGTGTTGGTAGTGCAGCAAGTATTTTAGTATAAGGTGATAAAATGTCAATTCAACCAAGAAAACAAAGAAAAGCTCGTTACAATGCTCCTGCTCATGCACGTGGAAAATATTTAAGTGCTTCTTTAAGTAAAGATTTAAGGGAAAAAGTAGGAACAAAATCTTTACCTGTTAAAGCAGGTGACAAAGTTAGAGTTCTCCGTGGAGACTTTAAAGGACACGAAGGAGAAGTTCTCACTGTTGATTACGGTTCTTACAAAGTAACCATCGAAGATGTTACTTTAGCAAAACCTGATGGAACATCAACTTTTCTCCCTGTAGATCCGTCTAACTTAATGATTATTGATAGAAAACATCTTAAAAGATATAAAGCACCTAAATCTTGGCCTATTCATCCTAAAGAAGACACATGGACTGTAAAACCTTCTGCAGGTTCTCATTCCATAAATGATTCTATTCCATTAACCTTAGTTATTAGAGATGTCTTAAAATTAGCAGACAATGCTAGAGAAGCAAAAAGAATCATTAACTCTGGTAACGTTTTAGTTGATGGAAGAGTTGTTAAAGATTATAAATTCCCAGTTGGTTTCATGGATATTGTAGATATTCCAAAAACTGGTGAATCTTATAGAGTTCTTTTAGATAGAAAAGGAAGATTACAATTAGATTTAATTGAAGACAGCAGTGCTAAATTATCTAAGATTGTTAATAAATCCACAATTAAAGGTGGAAAAACTCAATTAAACCTTCATGATGGTAAAAACGTTATCATTGATGAAGATGCATACTCCGTTGGAGATGTTATTTGTTTAAAAGTACCTGAACAAGAAATTGTTGAAGTATATCCTTTACAAGAAGGAGCTACCGTTCTTGTTACCGGTGGTAAACACACAGGTGAGTTAGGTACTGTATCTGAAATTATTGAAAACAAATCTTCTAATCCAAATACTATTATTATTGAAAATAGTGCAAAAGATGAATTTTTAACTTTAAAAGATTATGCATTTGTAGTTGGTGAAGTATCTTTATTGGAGGTTAATAAATGAACCCAATGAATGAAGTACGTATCGAAAAAGCTACTGTCAGTATTGGTGTTGGTGAAGCAGGTGAAAAATTATCCCGTGCTATTACCCTTTTAGAACAAATGTTCGATCAAACCCCAGTTAAAACTTTTTCAACAGTTACTAATCCAGAATGGGGAATTAGAAAAAGACAACCAATCGCATGTAAATTAACTTTACGTGGAGAAAAAGCTGATAAAGCTATTGATATGGTTTTAGAAGGAATCAGTAGAAATATTAAACCTACTCAATTTGATGCACAAGGAAACCTTTCTTTCGGTATCAGAGAACACATTGATATCCCAGGTATGAGATACAACCCAGATATCGGTATCTTTGGTATGAATGTTGCAGTAACTTTTGAAAAACCAGGTTACAGGATTGCTAAAAGAAAAATCCAACAAAAGAAAGTTCCTCAAAAACATAGAATTTCTAAAGAAGAAACTATGAAATTTATGGAAGAAAATTTCAATGTTAACTATGTAACAGAATAAGGTGATATTTTGCCAAGAAAATACGGAAAAGCTTCAAAAAAATGTAGTCGTTGCGGAGACCATTCTGCTATGGTTAGCAGATATGGATTAAATTTATGCAGACAATGTTTTAGGGAAATTGCTCCTAAAATAGGATTTAAAAAATATAATTAGAGGTTTTAAATATGAGTCTTATGGATCCTCTTGCTGATGCTTTAACTAACATTAGAAATAACGAATTACAAGTGAATGACTCTTGTGTTATTTCTCCTGCGTCCAAATTAATCGGACAAGTTTTAAGCACAATGCAAAAAGAGAATTATATTGGTAATTTTGAGTATATTGATGACAACAGGGCAGGAAAATTCATAGTAGAATTAGAAGGTAACATTAACAAATGTGGTGTTATCAAACCTCGTCATGCTGTTAAGAAAGATGAATTTGAGAAATTTGAAAAAAGATATTTGCCAGCAAAAAACTTTGGTATTTTAATCGTCACAACTCCTGAAGGAATTATGACT
>OMSA01000189.1 GCA_900313645.1 uncultured Methanobrevibacter sp. | reverse complement strand
AGCGGCAGCATTTGAAATGTTTATGGCTGTAATGAACTCTGAGGAATATGATGTTGTAGTATTCGATACTGCACCGACAGGACACACTTTAAGGCTATTATCATTTCCTGAAGTGATGGATTCATGGGTAGGTAAGATGATGATGCTTAAGGCAAAATTAGGTACAGCAACAAATGCCCTAAAAAAGATTATGCCGTTTATGGATGCAGTGGATGACCCGCAAACATCTGAAGATTTAAAAAGAACCAAAGAACAAATTGACAGGGCAAAAGAAGTTCTTTCTGATCCGGACAGGACAACCTTTAAAATGGTAGTCATTCCTGAGGAAATGTCAATTTATGAATCTGAAAGGGCATTGGAAGCGTTAGGCAAATATGACATTACTGTTGACAGCGTAATCGTAAATCAGGTAATGCCTGACATCTGCGACTGTGATTTCTGCCACTCAAGACACAAGCTACAGCAAAAAAGATCAAAAATTCCCGGACCAACACATCGCTGAAATACCATTGTTTAAGGACGAAGTCAAAGGTCAAGAAAAACTCCTAAACCTTGCTCACATACTATATGATGGTGAAGACAACGATGAAGTTGTTCAGGAAGCTATTCAGTTATAAAAATGATAAAAGTTAAAATTTAACTTTTATTCATCCTTATTTTTTCCAAAAAACCATCTACAAAACATCACTATAAAAAACAATATGATAAATATCGAGAAATCATATGCTCTTTTTGCTGTGAATATTTCATAGAGTACTGTTATAAAAAAGCAGGCAACAATAACGATTTCAGCAATATTAAAAATCTGAACCATTTTTTCATTTTCGAATTTTTGTTTGTACTTAAAAATTATTGAAATTAATATGGCAGCCAAAATCATCACTGCAAATGCAATGTGTATGTATGGGGGCATATTCAGGGCAAATGCAGCTATTGAATATGCCAGAATTATTAAAATAATAAATATTATTTCATATTTCTCCATTTTTTTCCTCCTAAACGATGTTTTTCCAACTTTCATCCCAATATTTAGTCGGCAAACTGAAAGGGGACCAGTAATCATCACTGAAATATTGGTAGGTTTCTTGTTTGTTTAATAATCTTGTGTTTCCGTGACATATATATTTTACATTATTTCTATCCAATGTCAAATCCGGATTTATGGGCACTTCCACATAGTCTGACCCTCCATCTTCATTGGGGATATTGTAATTTTCATCAATGTAACCTGTTCTATATGTCACACCGGCGGCCTGAACTAGTGCCATGGTGTTAAATAATCCAAATGCTACAGATGATGCTCCACTCAACATTGTACCCAATAGTTTTTTAACTCCGAAATAGGCCAATATGCTCAATGGATGGAGCTTGTTTAATGAGTCTGTTATTGCGGAAAATCCTGATTGGAATTTTGTCATTGTTGTTTTTACTCTATTTAGGATATCGTTAAAGAGATTGCAGACGCTACAGCAATCTTCCTTGGTATTTATTCTTGAGCCTTTATATACAGTATTATCATTTGAAATCAATACGCTGCTTACTCCGCTTGTAAGATTCAGGACAATTGCCGAATCGTTCCCGTTAAACACATACATTAACTCCCCTAATTGTGTGATGCTGAATGTATTGTTTGCTATTGAGTAAAGCACATTGTCCAGTGAATTGGTTGTTTTATTGTCGTAACGGTTTGCAACGGCCTCAAGAGAGTAATCCTCAATATTCGCCAGATTCAGGGAGTTGATGAATCGAAATAGGGTAACATTTTCACCGTTTCCACTTGTCACCATTCCCATATCGGAATTCAGGATGTGTAAATATGTATCCCTTAGATTTATTCCCCCTTGAATTGTAACTGCATTTCCTCTTTTCCAGCTGACATTAAATTCTCCAGCATACTTATCGGCCATTTCATCTGCAATCCATGCTGTTTCAAGGCTTGCCAAAAACATTCCATAAATGTTCATAACTCCAAATCTGTTAGCATATGCGGAATTTTTATTCACCCATTTTTCCATTATTGGATGGGTTACCTTACCTTTTCATTGATTATGCAGTAGGTTTGAAGTACTTCAAAGCCGAAAGCGGGCCGGTATTTTTCTCCGCGTCCGTAGGTGATTTGTTCTTCTCTTGCAGGCTCATCATCACTGTTGATTTTAAAGGAGGTTATTATATCTTCTCTTGTGGGATAGCCAACTATGAAATTTGTATAATAGCTGTAGGTAACAGGTTTTCCTGTGTTTGTAAATACAACCGGATTGGCTACGTGATTGGTTATTTCATAATAGTTGAAATCAAGGTTTACTCTTTGATAAAGTTTGGCCAAACTGTATTTGACTCCCATTTCATCATAATGATGCGTCTGTAGTGTAACTCTGGCCATTACCTTATCATTTTTCAGATAGGTGAATGTTTCACTGTTATCCACATTTTTATCGGCATAAAATCCGAACAATTCAATA